>JAFTUB010000230.1 GCA_017466495.1 Clostridia bacterium | reverse complement strand
TATGAATCTTCTGCTGAAGATCAATCGCCTGGGCAAAACCGTGATCGTGGTTACCCATGAAAAGAGCCTGGTGGATTACTACCAGCAGCGGGTAGTCACCATCGAGCACGGTAAAGTGACCGAGGATAAGGTGGGAGGGATGTTTGAATGAGCCGCTATAATCCCTTCTATTTCCTGGGCCAGGCCTTCAAGAGCCTGTGGCGCAACAGCGTCATGACCATTGCCTCCGTTCTCATTCTTGCCTCCTGCCTGGTTGTGCTGGGCAGCTTCGCCCTTTTGGTGGCGGACATCAACCTCAATTTGGGTGAGATGGGCCTGATGAACGAGATCGCCATTTATCTGAATACCGACCTCAATGACGAGCAGATCGAGGAGATTGATCGAACCCTGCGGAGTATGGATAACGTGGATACCGTTACCTTCATCTCCAAGGAAGAGGGACTGGAGGAGATGCGCCAGGACTACGCCGAGTACAGCGATCTGTTTGTGATCGCTGAGGGTGAGGCAAATCCCCTGCCGGATATGTATTACATCACCTACAAGGATATTTCCAAGGCTACCACCCTGGAATACCAGCTCAGCGAGATCGAGGGCATTTCCAAGGTCATCTTCCACCTGGACCTGGCCATGCAGATCGACAGCTTCAAATCGGGTATGACCCTGGTCTTTACCTGGTTCCTTGTACTGCTGTTTGTGGTCAGTATCTTTGTCATCATCAATACCATTAAGCTGGCGGTCCATTCCCGTCGGAATGAGATCAATGTCATGCGCTATATCGGTGCAACACGCACCTTCATTGTGCTGCCCTTCATTCTTGAAGGCGCCATCATCGGCCTTATCTCGGGTGCCATTGCTTACTTTGTGGAGTGGTATCTGTATACCTACATCGAGCAGATCGTGGTCACCGAGATCCGGATGCTGGAGGTCTACCTCTTCTCCGATGTTTGGCAGTATGTGCTGGCAGGTTTCCTGCTGATCGGTACCCTTACCGGTGCCATCGGCTCCTCCATCTCCCTGCGCCGCAATCTCAATGCGTAACCGCCGCAGAAAGCAACGAAAGGAATAAAAACGCCAATGAAGCATAGCTTGAAAAACCGTTTTTCCCATTGGGTGATCCTTGCCGTTTCTGCTTTGTTGTTTACTTCTTTGCTGTTGATCCCCATGGCCATCCGTCCTGCGGATGCCGCTACCCAGCTTACCGATGCCACGGTGCAGGCCTACGAGGCCGAACTGAAGAAACTCAAGGGCGAGCGCGAGAAGCTGTACAAAGAAATTGTTTCGGCGAAAGGCAGTCAGACCGATGCCCTGGAGCTCAAGGGCTTCCTTGACCGCCAGCTGAACCTTACTCTGGATGAGATTGCGACGCTTGAAGCGCTGATCGAGGACACCGATCTGAAAATCGGTAGCAAGCAGCTGGAAATTATCGATAAAAAAGCCGATGTTGCCGAGCAGAGGACGAATTTTCTTGACCGTCTCCGCATAACCTATGAAGAGGGGGATGTGGGCTACCTTGAGCTCCTGCTGGGCGCCGAGAGCCTGTACGACTTCCTCACCCGTGTTGAGCGGATCGGCTGCATGATGGATTATAACGTAACCCTGATGGAGAAGTACCAGGATGACACCGTCGCCCTTGAAGCGGCGGAGGATGAACTGGAAGCCCTCCAACGGATCAACGAAGAAAAGAAGCTGGAGCTGGATGGCAAGAAGGCTGACCTGGAAAATCAGCAGAACGCCAACAACCAGGATCTCGCCCAGCTGCAGAAGCAGATCTCGTCCAGTCAGTCCTATTATGCCACTCTCTCTGCCAAAGAGGCTGAGGTGGACAAGGAAATGCAGGAATACATCAAGGAACTGCAGGCCAAGGCCAATGCGGCCTATGTGGGCGGCGAGTTCATCTGGCCCCTGGATATCAGCTGGAAGCGGATTTCTTCCAACTATGGCTACCGTACCCTCAACGGTGTGCGGGAGTTCCATCGGGGTATCGATATTCCCGCTACGGCATGGTCCAACATATATGCCTCCAACGCCGGTACGGTGATCACCGCGCAGTGGCACTGGAGTTACGGCAACTACGTGGTCATTGACCACGGCGGCGGAAAATCTACGCTGTATGCCCACGCCAATCAGCTCAATGTGAAGGTTGGCGATAAGGTCAAGCAGGGCCAGGTGATCGCCAAGGTCGGCACCACGGGTAATTCTTATGGCAACCATGTGCACTTTGAGGTGCGTCTGAACGGTGCCTGCCAAAGTCCCCTGGATTACGTTACCCAGCCCAAATAAAATTCTCCTGTGGTTCGGAAAGGAACTGAAGCTTTGAAACAAACAAAACGCATCTCCGTCCCCGTGATGATCGTCAGCCTGCTTTTGGCGGTGCTGGTGACCTTCATGACTACCTACACGCTGCTGCGGGAGCAGGCCGCCGCCGACCTGCGGCAGGGCTTCTTAGACAGTGCCAATGCGGCAGGGCAGGGCGGTCAGGTCGAAGCGGGCGGCAACGAGAAGCTGGAGACCATTGACTCCATCTTCCGCTACTATTACTACAACGACATCGACGACGAAAAGGTCAACGAATATATTCTCCGGGGCTATGTGGCCGGAACGGGAGACAAATACGGTGCCTATTTCACTCCGGAAGAGTATGAACTGCTCACCGCCGACAACAATGGCGAGATGCAGGGCATCGGGGTGAACGTCATCTACAACACCGAATACGGCCTCATTGAGGTGATCAGCGTCATGCCCGATTCTCCTGCGCTGGAAGCGGGAGTACAGCCCGGGGATCTGATTACCTATGTGGGAGAAGAGAAGGAAAGTGTTGCCGAGCTGGGCTACAACATGGCGGTGAACAAGATGCAGGGCAAGGCCGGCACCACTGCGGTGTTTACCGTAGTCCGGGGCAAGGACTACAGCGAGACGGTGGAGTTTGCCATCGTCCGGGGCTATGTCACCGAGGTGACGGTGCTCTCTCACATCTGCGAAACCGACAGCACCGTGGGAATCATCAAGATCACCGGCTTTGATATGAAGACCCCCGAGCAGTTCAAGGCTGCCGTCACCGAGCTCTGCAAGGCCGGAGCACAGAGTCTTGTGTTTGATGTGCGCTACAATCCCGGCGGAGATCTGAACTCCATTACCGAGATTCTGGATTACCTGCTCCCTGAAGGTCCCATCATTCGCATGGTGGACCGTGCAGGCAACGAGGAGTCCATCGACTCCAAACCGTCGGAGCTGGTGATGCCCATGGCCGTGCTGGCTAACGAAAGCACCGCTTCTGCCGCAGAGCTGTTCACCTCTGCCCTCAAGGATTACAAGAAGGCTGTTTTTGTGGGGCAGACAACCTATGGCAAGGGCAGTATGCAGTCGATTCTCCGTCTCAACGACGGCTCGGCCATTAAGCTGACCACCAAAATGTACTTCCCGCCTTTCTCCGACAGCTATGAGGGAATAGGCATTGTGCCCGACCTGGAGGTTGCCATGGACGAGGCACTGGCGGAAAAGAACATCTATAAGATCACCGATGCCGAAGACACCCAGCTTCAGGCGGCGATTGCGTGGCTCAAAGAAAACGCCTATTGATTGACAACAATATAAATTACCATTTGAAGAGTGAAGGAGTTTGAAATTATGGCTATCAAAGCAAAGCAGCTTTATACCGAAACCGGTTACCGCAAGCTGACAGAGGAACTGGATTATCTGAAAAATACCCGCCGTGCCGAGGTGAAGGAAGCCATCGCGGTTGCCCGTTCCTTCGGTGACTTGTCCGAGAACGCCGAGTACGATGCTGCCCGCAACGAGCAGGCGCAGGTCGAGGCCCGCATTCTTGAACTGGAGGATCTGATTGCCAACGCTACCATCGTTGACGAGTCGGCCATCAAGCATGACACGGTCAACGTGGGTTCGCAGGTTAAGGTGCTGGATGTAGAGTTTGACGAGGAGATCGAATACTCCATCGTGGGCTCCAATGAAGCCAATCCTCTCCTGGGGAAGATCTCGGATCAGTCTCCGGTGGGAAGCGCACTGATCGGCAGCAAGGTGGGGGACGAGCTGACGGTGGAAGTGCCCAGCGGCCAGCTGAAGCTGCGTGTTCTTGAAGTCTCCCGCGCAAAAACAAACTGATGGATACGGGAGTCCGCTTGCCCAAGCGGCTCCCGTTTTTGCTGTGTGAGGAGGCAGAGCAATGAGCGAAAAAATGCAGAGCGGGGAAATTCGTGTGGAGAATCGTTTTACCCGCTGGCTGGACAATTATTGGTACCACTACAAATGGCATACCGTGATCGGGGCGTTTGTCCTGATTGTGGTGATGATCTGCACCCTGCAGATGTGCACCAAGGAGAAGACCGACGTCAACATTCTCTACGCCGGCTCCTACTCTTTCGTGGAGTCCGGGGGGACGGAGCTGTCCTCCGCCATTGGTGCGGTGATGCCCAAAGATTACAACGGGGACGGCCGCAAGCAGGTGGGGATATCCTCCCTGTACGTTCTCTCCGAGGAGCAGATCAAGGCGCTTCGTCAGGAGCTGATTGAGTCGGGGGAAGAGAATCCCCTCATCAACACGGGGTATTACGCCCAGGAACTGAACAAATTCTATCAGCTGCTGCAGACGGGGGAGTACAGCATCTGCCTCATGGAAGCATGGATCTATGAAACTGTGCGGGAAAACGGAGCGTTTCTGCCCTTGAGTGAGGCCCTGGGCAGCAAGCCCGAGGCGGCTTACGATGATTACACGGTTCGGCTGTCGGATACCGACTTTGGCCGTTACTTTACTGCGGCGGCGGAGATGCCCGCTGATACCCTTATCGGCTTCCGCCGACAGGGCTCGCTGACTTCGCTGATGAACCGCGAGCGGGCAGAGAAGACCTACGCCCAGGCCCTGGAGACCTTCCGGGCAATCATGAATTTTGAAGAATAACATCCCTTGATTTCAACTTGACGAAAAGGAGATCAGTGCAATATGACTTTGGTAATTATGGCCGCGGGAATGGGATCCCGCTACGGCGGCCTGAAGCAGATAGACCCCATTACCGAGCAGGGCGCCTTCATTCTGGACTTTTCCATCTTTGATGCCATTGCCGCCGGATTTGACCGGGTGGTGTTTGTCATCAAGGAGGAAAACTACGCCCTCTTCAAGGAAACGGTTGGCGCGCGGGTAGAGAGCAAGATCGCCTGCAGCTACGCCTTCCAGCGTCTGGAAGATATTCCCGCACCCCATTGCGTGCCCGAGGGCCGTGTTCGCCCCTGGGGGACCGGCCATGCCGTGCTCAGCGCCAAGGAGGCGGTTGGAGACGACAACTTCGCCGTGATCAACGCCGACGATTTCTACGGCAGAGATGCTTTCCTGCGGCTGGGCGAGTTCCTGCGGAGCGCCCGCACCGACGCGGAGGGGAAAGAGCCCTTCTGCATGGTGGGCTACGCACTGGATAATACCCTCACCGATCACGGAACCGTGTCCCGCGGCGTTTGCACCACCGATGCCCACGGATACCTGGACAGCATCGTGGAGCGCACCAAGATCATGCGCACCCCCGACGGTGCCGCTTACCTGGAGGAGGAGCAGGAATTCGCTCTGCCCACCGATACCACCGTGTCCATGAACTGCTGGGGCTTCACGCCCCGAGCCATGGAGGGCTTTGAACGTCACTTTGCCGAGTTTTTGGCAGCTGAGGGGGGCGACCCGCTGAAGCGCGAGTTCTATCTCCCTGGTGCGGTGGAAAAGATGATGGAAGAGGGCCTTTGCCGCGTGCAGGTGCTGAACACCGATGCCGTGTGGCAGGGCGTGACATATCCCGAGGATAAGCCCCTGGTGATGGCGGGAATCCGCCGCCTTATCGCCGAGGGGGTCTATCCCGAGAAGCTTTGGTGAGGGATTCGCTATGAATGAAATGCAACTGCGGGAAATTGCCGCACAGTTCCTGTTTGACAGCGAGGTCACCGAGACCTCTGTCTGCGAGACGGGACACATTAACGGAACATATTTTGTCACCTGTGCGTCGGGGACGCGATACATTCTGCAGCAGATCAATACTGCTGTATTCAAGGATCCCGATGCGGTGATGGCCAATATCATCGGCGTTACCGAATTTCTCAGAGAGAAGATCGAGGCGGCAGGGGGCGATCCCCAGCGAGAAACGCTGACCGTTATTGCTACCGTAGAGGGCGGCGTGGCATATGTGGATGCCGATGGACGTTATTGGCGGGCTTACCTTTGTATTGAAGGGGCGACCTCCCATCAGTCGGCGAATGCCGAGTTGTTTGAAAAAGCTGCTTACGCCTTTGGCAAGTTCCAGCGGATGCTGGCCGATTATCCTGCCGATACCCTCTGCGAAACCATCCCCAACTTTCATAATACCGTCAGCCGCATGGCCGATTTCAAGGCGGCGTTGGCGGATGATCGGGCGGGACGGGCCGCGGAGGCCGGGAAGGAGATTGCCTTTGCCCTGGCGGCGGAGGAAAAGTGCTCCTTCATCATGGACGGCATTGCCGACGGAACACTTCCCCTTCGGGTCACCCACAATGATACCAAGCTCAACAACGTTATGCTGGACAACGAAACGGGGGAGGGTGTCTGCGTCATCGACCTGGATACCGTCATGCCGGGCTCTGTGCTTTACGATTTCGGTGATGCCATTCGCTTCGGGGCATCCAGCGCCGCCGAGGATGAGACCGACCTGGACCGCGTTTACCTGCGGACCGAGCTCTTCGATGTGTTCACCCGGGGCTTTTTGGCGGGGCTGGGCGGTGCGCTCACCGAGGCTGAGCTTCGTGCCCTGCCCATGGGGGCGTGGATGCTCACCTTTGAAACGGGAATCCGCTTCCTCGGTGACTATCTCAACGGGGATGTGTACTTCCGTATCCACTATCCCACCCATAATTTGGACCGTGCACGCAATCAGTTCAAGCTGGCGGCCGACATCGAGGCCAAAATGCCCGAGCTGAACGCGATTGTGGAAAAATATATCCGTTAAATTTACATTTTCACACAGAAAGAGAGGAAACAACGATGGCAATTTTGATTACGGGGGGAACCGGATTTATCGGCTCTCATACGGTGGTTGAACTGATTGAGAGCGGGCGTGAAGTTGTGATCGTGGACAATTTTATCAACAGTAAGCCTGTGGTGCTGGATCGCATCGAGGCCATCACCGGTGTGCGCCCCCGTTTTTATGAGGTTGATCTGCTTGACCGCAGCGCCCTGCGTGCTGTGTTCACGGGCAACAAGATCGACAGCGTGATCCACTTCGCCGGGCTGAAGGCGGTGGGCGAGTCCTGTGCGCAGCCTCTGCGCTACTATCACAATAATATCACCGGCACCCTCAATCTCTGCGATGTGATGGCAGAGTTTGGGGTCAAGCGCCTGGTGTTCAGTTCTTCGGCTACCGTATACGGCAATCCCGCTACGGTGCCGATCAGAGAGGATTTCCCTCTTTCCACTACCAATCCCTACGGCCAGACCAAGCTGGTCATCGAGCGCATCCTCTCCGACCTCGCGGCGGCAGATCCCACATGGAGTGTGTCGATCCTGCGCTACTTCAACCCCATCGG
>JAFTUB010000229.1 GCA_017466495.1 Clostridia bacterium | reverse complement strand
GCCGACAGCACAGGCCGGCACGACCTGTACTATTTTATGACTTATGATACCTGCATCTCCACCGGACATACCATAGACGAAGGTGAATGGATCGCCAACGGAAAATAAAGAACGGACAGCACACCGTGTCGGTGTGCTGTCCGTTCTTTATAAAAGTCAAGCCAAAAACGTGCGAAGCTTTTCCAGCTGCATCCGTACAGATTCTTCTGCGGGACCACCGTGTACCTTGCGGCCGGCTGCGCAGGCGGCGAGATCGATGGCCGCATAAATATCCTCATCAAAGACAGGGGAGAGGGCGCGGTATTCCTCCAGGGAAAGGGTTTCCAGGGTTTTGCCCTCTGCGATGCAGTAGCCCACCATGCGTCCCACGATCTTGTAGGCATCCCGGAAGGCCAGCCCCTTCTTGACCAGGTAATCAGCGGCATCAGTTGCATTGATGAAGCCCTTGGCAGCCGAGGCACGGAGCACATCGGCGCGCACCGAAGCAGTCTCGAGCATGGGGGCGAAGATGGAAATGCAGAGCTTGGTGGTATCAATGGCGTCGAAAATCGCCTCTTTGTCCTCCTGCATATCCTTGTTGTAGGCCAGGGGAAGGCCCTTCATCACCGTCAGCAGTGCAGTCAGATCGCCGTAAACACGGCCGGTCTTGCCGCGCACCAGCTCGGCAATGTCGGGATTCTTTTTCTGCGGCATGATGGAGGAGCCGGTGGAATAGGCGTCGTCCAACTCAAGGAAGCCAAACTCGGAGGAGCACCACAGGATGATTTCCTCGGAGAAACGGCTGAGGTGCATCATCACAAGGGAGAGGGCAGAGGCCAGCTCAATGACAAAATCCCGATCCGACACGCCGTCGATGCTGTTGTCGGTAATACCGGCAAAGCCCAGCTGCTCTGCCACAAAGGCGCGGTCAATGGGATATGTGGTGGCGGCCAGGGCGCAGGAGCCCAGGGGAAGCACGTTGGTGTGCGCTTTGATCTCGGCCAGGCGGCGGCAGTCACGCATGAACATCTGAGCGTAAGCCAGCAGATAGTGCGCCATGGTCACAGGCTGTGCCCGCTGCAGAGGGGTGTAGCCCGCCATAACGGTATCGATGTTTTCCTCGGCCTTATCTGCAATGACGGCGAGCAGTCCGCGGAGCAGACCATCGATCTCGTCGATCTCCCGCATCAGATACATCCGAATGTCCAGGGCAACCTGGTCGTTGCGGCTGCGCGAAGTGTGCAGACGCTTCCCGGTTTCTCCGATCCTGGCGGTGAGCACACTCTCAATAAACATATGAATATCTTCAGCCTCGGGATCAAACGCCAGGCGGCCTTCATCGATATCCGCCAGGATCTCCCGCAGGGTTTTTACGATCAGCTCGGCTTCGCTCTGCTCAATGATGCCGCACTTGCCCAGCATGGTGGCGTGTGCAATCGAGCCGGTGATATCCTCACGGTACATCCGGCAGTCGAAGCGGATGGAGGAGTTGAAATCGTTTACCCGGCTGTCCAGCGCTTTGGAAAAGCGCCCGTCCCACATTTTCATCGTCATTTATCCTTTCCGTGTATTTGGGGCGCTGCCCCAACCCCCGCCAAAGGGACTTTTTGAAAAAAGTCCCTTTGGAAACCTCAAAAACTTTCCAGCACGCCAAAATTGGAGGCAGGCTGGAAAGTTTTCGCGGGGGGTGTGGGGGGCGCCTTTTTCAAAAGGCGTCCCCCACGTTCCGTTATTCCTTATTCTTCTTTGCGTCCAGTGCAGCCTTGACCTTGAGAGGCAGACCGAAGAGGTTGATGAAGCCGGTCGCATCGGCCTGATCGTAAACCTGGTCAGCCTCGAAGGTGGCGATATCCTCGTCGTAGAGGGAATAGGGAGAGGTAACCGAAGCGAGGATGCAGTTGCCCTTGTAGAGCTTCAGCTTAACCTCACCGGTAACAACCTCCTGGGTCTTGTCCACAAACGCGGTCAGCGCCTCACGGACAGGGGTGAACCACTGGCCGAAGTAAACCAGGTCAGCGAACTTGCCCGAGAGCATCTGCTTGGTGTGCATGGTGTCGCGGTCGAGGGTCAGGGTCTCCAGCGCCTCGTGAGCGGCGTAGAGAATCGTTCCGCCGGGGGTCTCGTAAACGCCGCGGCTCTTCATGCCGACCAGGCGGTTCTCCACCATGTCCACAATGCCGATGCCGTTTGCACCGCCGAGAGCATTCAGCTTCTCAAGCAGCTCGATGGCACCAAGCTTCTCGCCGTCGATGGCAACGGGAACACCCTTCTCAAAGGAAATGGTGACATAGGTTGCCTTGTCGGGAGCCTGCTCGGGGGAAACGCCCATCTCCAAGATTTTGTCGTACATGGGCTCGTTGGCGGGATCCTCAAGATCCAGGCCCTCATGGGAGAGATGCCAGATGTTCTTGTCCTTGGAGTAGTTGGTCTCGCGGGTGATGTTCAGGGGTACATTCTTTGCGATGGCGTAGTCGATCTCTTCGTCACGGGATTTGATATCCCAAACACGCCAGGGAGCAATGATCTCCATGTCGGGGGCGAAAGCCTTGATAGTCAGCTCGAAACGAACCTGGTCGTTGCCCTTGCCGGTGCAGCCGTGTGCGATGGCATCGGCGCCCTCGGCGCGTGCGATCTCAACGATGCGCTTAGCAATGATGGGGCGAGCGAAGGAAGTGCCCAGCAGATACTGGTTCTCATATTTTGCGCCTGCCTGCATGGTGGGGAAGACATAGTCCTCGATGAACTCCTTGCGCAGGTCCTCAATGTACAGCTTGGAAGCGCCGGTCTTGATTGCCTTTTCCTCAAGGCCGTCGGTCTCTTTGCCCTGGCCGACGTCAGCACATACGGCAATCACTTCGCAGCCGGGATAGTTGTCCTTCAGCCACGGAATGATGATGGAGGTGTCAAGTCCGCCGGAGTAAGCAAGTACGATTTTTTTGATGTCCTTTTTCATGGTGTATGTATATCCTTTCTTTGCGTATATACTGCTCATTTGAGATGACAATATTATAACGCATATTTATTCGAAAATCAATTGTTATATTCAACAAAAATGGAAGAATATTCACTGTATTCCTACTGCATAACCGCAAACCATCACTTCCCACGGGTCGAAAAATCCCTTTTTGCCCATACTTTCAGTGAAGGAGATGATGAAATGAAATGGAAAAATATTCACTGTATTCGTTTTGCGGCTATGTGCTGTGCATGGCTAACGCTTACTGTTTCCGCACAGGGGAACGGGTGGTACTGCGTGCGGAACAGCGAGCACCGTCAGCCGCAATTCGGTGACGATCTGCGTTGGGTAGAGGAATATGACGGCTATTGTCTCGACCGCCGTCACGGGGATGACTGCGCGGATAAGGTACTGTATCTCACCTTTGATGCGGGATACGAAAATGGGAATGTAGCGAAGATACTGGACACACTGCGAGAGCAGGAGGTTTGCGGTGCCTTTTTTGTTTTGGGTAATCTGATCACCCGTGAGCCTGCACTGATCCGACGCATGGTGGAAGAGGGGCACACGGTGTGCAATCACACCTATCACCATCCCGATATGACCACAATGCAAAGCAGGGAAGCCTTTGCCGCCGAGCTGGCAGCATTGGAAGAGGCATATACCGCGCTGACGGGAGAGCAGATGGCAAAATATTACCGGCCGCCGGAGGGGCGCTTTAACCGGGAAAACCTTGTGTGGGCAAAAGAACTGGGGTATAAAACGGTATTCTGGAGCTTTGCCTATGCCGACTGGGACAATGCCAAGCAGCCTGATCCCGATGCGGCAGTGGAGAAAATCCTTGCAAATGTGCACAACGGCGGGGTGATCCTGCTCCATCCAACCTCGTCCACCAATGCGGCAATTCTCGGACGGGTGATCACAACGCTGAAGCAGGAGGGATGGCGGTTCGGCAGTCTGGATGAGCTGACCGATCCCGATCACGCATGAGAAATCTGAAACGACTGATGTGCTTGCTGCTTTGCGGGGTAATTTGTCTTATCCCCTGTGCTGCCGAGGGGGACAGCAGTATCGTATTTCACAGTCATGTAAACGGCGAGGATAAGATCGCCATCACCTTTGATGACGGTCCCCATCCACGGTACACGCCGCAGATTTTGTCAATTTTGGCGGAATACGGTGTCCGCGCCACCTTTTTTGTGGTGGGGGAGAACGTGGAGTATTATCCCGATCTAATCGGCCAAATTCTCGCCGCGGGACATGAGATTGGCAATCACACCTACGATCACGGCAGAATGCCCCGACAGACGGTGGAGCAAATGAAAGAAGAAATTCTCCGCACCGAGGGCGCGGTGTACGAGCTGTCCGACTACCGGACGAAGGTACTTCGCCCCCCGGAGGGAATGCTCAATGATAGCGTTATCGAGGCGGCCCGTGCCCTGGACTATCGTGTGGCACTGTGGAACATCGACACCCGGGATTGGGATCATACGCCTCCCGAGAAGATCGCAGAGCAGATCCTTGCGCAAGTGCAATCGGGGGACATCATTCTGATGCACGATTATATCGGGCGAAACAGCCCTACCCCCGAAGCCCTTCGGCTTGTCCTGCCGGAGCTTCTTCGACGCGGCTATCGCTTCGTGGGCATCAGTGAGTTGTTGGACAGCCAATAAACGGAAGATATTTAGAGCAGGGCGGCGGCATCGGGATCGGAGAGGGTGTCGCCGTCATCTTCGTCATGATCGTCCTCGTCACCGTTTTCGGCCTTGTAGGGCTTGATCATATACTCGTCAATCTTCGGATATGCGGCATATGCGGCCATGAAGGCGGTGCTTGCCGGGTAGAAGAAGATGGGAAGAATGACCACCACGATCAGCCCAAGGGGAGCAAGGGTAGCGATGAGCATATAGCAGATCGCTGCCAGCGCAAGGGCACCGAGCAGGGCCATGAAATTGCGCTTGATTCCGACCACAGAGAAGATGAAGGCGTTTTTGATCAGCTTGCGGATGGGGAGATCAAAGGTAACCAGCATCAAATAGAGGTAGAAGCGCATGAAGATATAAAGCAGGAGCATGGCAATGACCAAATAGAACATCACATCCATAGCAAAGGTGCCGATGAGGTTGTAAAAGTAGACCAGGTCAAAGCCCAGCAGGCAAAGGATAATGAGGTCGATTGCCCCCAGCAGAAAACCCTGCTTGAGGTTGCGGCGGATGGCGTAGAAGAAATCGCTCCACATGAAAACGGGCTCGGCACGTACCATGCTTCGCAGAACATAGGTCGTTCCCACGTTGATCCAGCCGAAGACACAGAGCCAAAGAATACCGATGGCAACAATGCCCAAAATGAACCAAACCGAAAGGAAGGGCAGCTGGAACTGAATGCCGTTCACGCCGAAGAGCGGTGCAATCACAGGGGTATTCACCACCTGGGACGCACCCCACAGGGCCGGGTAAAGCGGGGAAAGCACCGAGGGGGTCTTCTCGCCGGTGAAGAAGAGATAGAACATGATCACGGGCGGGATGAACATCAGCAGCAGATAAAGATTAAGCGAGAGAAGCCTGGTAAACTTCCGCCCGTAGAGCTTGAAAAAATTTTTGAGGTTAGGAGGCCCTTGAACCTCTTCTTTTTCGACCCCTTTTCCGTCACGGTTGAAATCGAACAATTTGAACTTTTTCTTTTTTTCCACGAGTTAAAACCTCTTTTTATGTATTCTCAGAGCAAGAGTGAGGAGAGAGCGGCGTAAAGACAGTTGACGATCAGCACAAAGCCGAAAATTGTCAGGTAATGGAACAGATAGCGACGCACAAACGGCGCAGTAAAGATCATTCGCGGCCGAATGCACTGCTGACGGTACACATGGGAAAAAATCACGGCTCTGGCCGACAGCTCCACAAAGGAGGCAGCGATCAGAACATTGGCCCCAAGAAAAAGCAGAAATGCTACCGGGGCATTCCCGGGGATTGTCAGTCCGGCTTCCACTGCGGAGCAGAGATATGCGGCAGTAAACCCCAGGGAAAAGCCCCTCCATGCACTCTGCAGAGAGAGGGCAAGGGGGCAGAACATGGTAAACCCGGCGGTGAGAATGAACAGCATGGCGCGGATATCCCCGCCTGCATCCTCCAGTACGCGGCAGGCGCGGTCAAGAAGGGATACGCCGGCATCGGAAACCGTCATGAAATGTGCGGCGGTATACTGCTCAGCCGGGGGCAGGGAAGCCGGATCCAGCAGAGAGCAGAAAAGAATACCGAACAGAAAGGCAAGCAGATACAGGAGAAGATATTCTCCGGTAATACGAAGCCGGACATAGGGCGGGGAATTCCGGCGGGCGATCTTTTCTTGGGATATTACACTTTCCTGCATGGGCTTGCCTCCTGCCATTGAATTTGTTCCATTCTATGGCAGGGGCGATGGGATTATGTCAAATCCGGCCAAGCTCGTCTGCGCGGTTGGTGCAGGCAAGCATCGCCTCGTGAATGACTTCGGGGAAGCGGTGTTCGACAAGTTTCAGCATGGCTTGCTCGGTGGTTCCTTTTTTGGAGCAAACCATGGCGATCAGCTCCTCCGGGCTTTTTCCGGTTTCCTTCACCAGGCGGGCAGAGCCGATGACGGTGCTGCACACCGCCTCCAGCAGGCCATCTTCGGGAAGGCCCTGGGCAAGGCCGCTTTTCCAAATGGAATCGATCATGAGGAAGATGTAAGCGGGGGAAGAGCTTGTCACCGAGATGATCTTGTTCATGTCTTCCTCATCCAGCACGATGGTACTTCCGGTGGCATCGAAGATCTGACGGACGGCGGCAAAGGTGTCATCGTCCACCAGAGAATTACGGCAAAGCGCGGTCATTCCCGCACCGATG
>JAFTUB010000228.1 GCA_017466495.1 Clostridia bacterium | reverse complement strand
TGATGGCTTTGCATTTATTGTACCACAAAAAACACATTTTGTAAAGCACTTTTTTGGTGAAAATGGATATATTTTTTTCTTCAAATTTTGTGGTGGTCTTGAATGATGGCAAAAAACATAAACTGTGACATCCAAGGAACAAGGGAGGAGATCGGATGCGCAGGGGACGTTTGTGGCAGTTTATCCGCAATGCGCTGGTGATGAGCGCGGCGGGAATTATTCTGCGCTGCGTGACGGTGAGCTTCAATGTTTACCTCACCGAGAAGCTGGGGGCGGAGGGAATCGGGCTCTACACCCTGGTCATGAGCGTTTACGGCTTTGGGGTAACTCTGGCCACCTCCGGGATCAATCTGGCCGCCACCCGTCTCACCGCCGAGGCGGCGGGAGATGGCAGGGAAGGGGAACTCGGTCGCGCCATGCGCTGCTGCATCGGCTACAGTATCTTTTTTGGTGGGCTGGCGTCGGTTCTGCTGCTGCTCCTTGCGCCCATCATCAGCACCCATTGGCTCCAGGATTCCCGCACCCTGCCGGCCCTTCGTCTGTTGGCCTTCAGCCTTTTGCCGGTGGCTCTGTCGTCAGCCCTCGGCGGATATTTTGCCGGCGTGCGTCGGGTATGGAAAAACGCTTCGGTGCAGATCACCGCGCAAGGTCTGCGTGTGTTTCTGACCATAAACGCTCTGCAGATTTTTTTGCCCGCCGGGTTGGAATATGCCTGCATCGGTGTGGTGCTGGGGGGAATGCTGGCAGAGTTCATTTCGTTCCTTTTGCTTTGGTTGGGGTATGTGGGGGACAGGCGGCGCTATTCCCCTGTGGCGGGTGCTCTTCCCCCCGCCGCTCCGATCCGACGGAAGCTCATTGCCATTGCCGTGCCTGTGGCGGTGAGTACCTATGCCCGTTCTTTTCTGCTGACCCTGGAGCATCTGCTGATCCCCATCTGCCTGCGCAAAAACGGAGCAGGGCGGGAGGCATCCCTGGCGGCGTACGGTACGCTGCACAGCATGGTGATGCCCATTCTGCTTTTTCCCTCGGCTCTGCTGGGGGCGGTTTCGGGACTGCTGATTCCCGAAATGGCCGAGTACCGCGCCGATGGTCGGCAGGCGCAGATCCGCCGCATTGCCGCTCGATGCCTGCGCCTGACCCTGGTTTTTTCCATCGGCACGGCGGGGATCATGAGCTGTCACGCCTATTCCCTGGGGACGGTGATTTACCAAAGCCCCGATGCGGCGGAATACATCCGTCTGCTGGCACCCCTGGTGCCCATCATGTATCTGGACGGTACGGTGGATGCCATTCTGAAGGGGTTGGGGGAGCAGGTCTATTCCATGAACGTCAATATTTTGGATGCCCTGCTGTCGGTGGGGCTTGTCCTTCTGCTGTTGCCCCGGAACGGGGTGATGGGATATGTGGCGGTGCTCTACGTCTGTGAGCTGTTCAATGGGGTCTGCAGTCTTTACCGGATGCTGCGGATCACGGCGGTGGAGGTGGATGTGGCCGGCTGGGTAGGGATCCCGCTGGCTGCTGTGGTAGGAGCGACCACCTTGATCCATGGTCTGGGGGGAGATTATCCTGCGGCCGATCCCCTCTCCCTCGCCCTGCGGATCCTGCTCACCGCTGCGGTGTATTTGGGGATGTTCGCTTTGCTTGACACTTTGCACGGAAAATTGCGCCGCCGCAGTGCGGCTGAGGGGCCCAAAAAGGCACGGATGGCCAAAATATAAAAAGCGGGGGTACTGCGCATCGCGCAGTACCCCCGAAACAGGTTACCGCAGAAGGGAAAGGGCATTTTCGCCATAGACCCGTTCATCCATCCCGAGGGAATGGAGATAAGCCAGATTCCCGGCGGGATCAGTCCAGGGCAGGTCGGAGCCGAAGAGAATGCGGGCGGGATCGTGGGAAGTGAGGATCTCTTTGACCAGCGGAGCCTCTTCGGGTACTTTTGCCATCAGGTCAGCCATTGAGGTATCAATATAGATTCTGCTCCCCACCAGATGCTCCAAAACCCCGCTGCATTCGTGCATTCCCCCCACATGGGCGGCAATCAAGGTGAGGGCAGGGTGGCGGTCAAGCACCCGGCGAAGCATGGCGGGGGAAGCATGAATGTGGTCGGGAGAGATGGGATCAAAGCCCGCATGGGTGATGACGAACATCCCCCTTGCCTCGCATCCGTCAAAGATAGGGGTGAAGCGGGGATCGTCGATCTCGATGCCCACATAATCGGGATGAAGCTTGATCCCCCGGATCCCAGCCGCCTGCAGGCGGTCGAGCTCGGATTCGATATTCTCGCTTGCGGGGTGTACCGAGCCCAGGGCGGTGAGAATGCGGCTCGTCCCGTTGAGGTGAATGGCGAAGTCGTTGACCTTGGTTTGCTGGCGGGCGTTGGTGGCAATGTTGCAGACCACGCCGCCGTCAACACCGGCACGGCGCAGATGTGCCTCACTGTCTGACGCGGTGCCGTCGGTGATGGCATATACCCCGAAGGGGGCGGAGGTCGCCGAGAGGGATGCCATGGCACGGGGAGCCAGTGCATCCGGGAAACAATGGGTATGGAAATCGATAGTCATGGAGATAGCCTTTCGGAAGTTGTCGTTGCTTTATATGATACGCCGATTTCCCCAATTTGTCAAAGGGGAAAAATCGGAAATGGGGGAAGATTTTTGTGAATTTACACATTATTCATAAAGATGATTTCCATCTTCCTTGCTTTTTGTGGGGAGGATGTGATATAATATATTTATAATGGGGAAGTGTTTTGGTTTTCCTGTTTCGTTCCCCGCAGAAGGCCAGTCTGTACGCCGCCGATTGCCTTCGTTCTGTCTGAGTATGTGCGGCGAAGAAAGGGAGCTTTATATGGAAGGATCCAATCAAATGCAAAACGAGCGCTCGAAGCGATCGATCCGCACCAAAACTGCGGAGCTTCTGCGCAATATGCTCCATACCATCGATGCAAATTCCGCCGCCGAGGCCGCGGCAGCAGGTGCTCTGTCTGCCCGTGAACGGATCGCGGCGCTCCTTGATCCCGATACCTTCACGGAGATCGGTGCTTACCGCTGCCGCCGAAGTGCGGAGGATGAGCTGGAGGGCGTGATCTGCGGCTACGGTTCTTTGGGCGGCCGGCTGGTGTTCTGCTTTGCTCAGGAATTCGGCCGCAAAAAGGGCGCATTTGACGATGTGCAGGCCGACAAGATTGAGGAGCTGTACGCCATGGCCTGCCGTAACGGCGCACCTGTGATCGGCATTTTTGACAGCGCGGGTGCGGTGGTATATGATGGGGTTTCGGCCCTGGCCGGATATGGTCGTGTAATGGGTTGTGTGTCCCGCGCATCGGGAATTATCCCCCAAATCGCGGTCCTGCCCGGGATTTGCGCCGGTTCTGCCGCTGCCATTGCCGCCATGTTCGACTTTGCCGTTACGGTGAAGGGGCGCACTCAGCTGTATGTCAATCCCCCCTTCTTGGTGGATGAGGAAGCGGGAACGGCGGAGTTCGCCGCCGAAAACGGACTGGCCGCCTTTGCCGCCGAGCATGAGTATGCGGCATTCGATTTTGTCCGCACACTGGCAGGTCTTCTCCCGCAGAACAACGCAGAGGGAACGGTTCTCATCAATACCAAGGATGATCTCAACCGCCGTGTGGATCCCGACACCTTAATGGCCGATCCTCACTATGATATGGCAGCCCTGGCCGCCATGATTACCGACGGCGGAGCCCTCACCGAGCTTTACGGTGCCTATGCCCCCGAGATGCTGACGGCACTTGCGCCCATGGGCGGCCGTGTGGTGGGCCTGGTCGCCAACCGTCCCGCCGTTCGCGACGGTGTGATCAGCGTTGGTGCCGCGCGAAAGGCCGCGCGATTTATTCGTTTCTGCGACTGCTTCCGCATCCCCCTGGTGATGCTGGTGGATTCGGTTGGGCTTGACCTCTCTGCCGAGGCCGAGCGTTCCCCCTATGCCGGTGAGCTGGGGCGGATGGCTTCTGCCTATATTTCAGCTTCCTGCGCCAAGGTCACGGTGGTGGTGGGAGCCGCTTACGGTGCCGCCTATACCCTGATGGGCTCCAAGTCCCTGGGAGCGGATGTTGCCTTTGCTCTTGAGCGCGCCGCCATCAGCGTGCTTCCCCCCGATGCTTCGGTCGCTTTCCTTTGGAATGACCGCATTGCCGGGGATACGCCCGCCGAGGCTCGCGCTGAGCTGGAGAACGAGTGGCGCGCCATGTGCGCAACTCCCGCCGATGCCGCACTTCGCGGGGAAATCGATGATATCATTCCTTCTTCCCAGCTGCGTCAGCGGATCTGTGCCGCCCTGGAGATGCTGTCGGCGAAAACCGATCTTCCCCTTACCCGCCGCCACGCCAATCTGCCGCTGTAAGGAGGAGATAGAATGTCTGGAATGATGACAGTCCTCACCGCCGGCGTATCCATGGGCTCGGTGATGAACAACGGTATGTCCCTGGGGGAGCGTCTCAGCTACGGCCTTCGTATGACCGCAGTGGGCATGCTGACCATCTTCGCTGTACTGGGTGTGATCTACCTGGTCATGCTGATCTTTGGATTGGTTTTCGGCAGAGCGGGGAAGAAGAAGCCCGAACCCCAACCGCAGGTCGAAGCACCTGTCGAAGAAGGGCTTGATCCAGCCCTGGTGGCGGTTCTGACCGCCGCTGTTGCCGCAGTGCTGGCCGAGGAAGCCCGGGCATCGGGCACCGAGGCTCCTGCTTTCCGTGTTGTGTCCTTCCGCCGCACCGCCCGCGGCTGGAATGAAAAGCTTTGATGCACCCGCAGAACGGGTAAATGCAAGAAAGGTTGGTTATCGATTATGATGAGATATTTTACCATTACCGTCAACGGCGT
>JAFTUB010000227.1 GCA_017466495.1 Clostridia bacterium | reverse complement strand
GCATCTTCGGTGACCGTCTCTATACCGACATTGCCCTGGGCAAGAAGCACGGCGTGACCGCAGTTCTCGTTCTCTCGGGTGAGACGCAGCCCGCTGACGTGGATGCCGCTGCCCCCGCAGAGAAGCCCGATTTTGTTTTCCCCTCCCTCGACGAGGTGGATCAGGTCATGTTCGGCTAAGCCGAGCTGGCCGTGAAAAAGGAGCCGCGCAGACGCGCGGCTCCTTTTGCTTTTTTCCAATACCCATGATATTTTTACAGACTGCAGCCAAAAGCAAACAACAAATTGGATTTGCGTTCAGCGTTGGGCAGGAAACCACGGAATGTTAAGCAACACCAATATAAAGAGTAATCCATAGAAGCAGGTAAGCACAAGTGAACTGAGAGAGGAGAAGAAAAACACCGTATTCAACAAACAGCTGTTGCTGTTTCTGCATTTTTCAAATAGCATCTGCAGGACTGCCAGTACAAGGCATATGCATTGAAACACAAAGAGGCCGATGGGAAACACGCCTTCAAGTAAAATTTCTTTTCCGTTCCAAATGGGCAGATACATCGACAACCACAGGAGCGGAGAGATAAGGGACACAATCAAATAAATCCATTGTCCGGGCGTTGTTTTCACGGTTAGCCTCCTGTGCCCAAAATTCCCTGTAAGCTTCGGACAAATCCTCGCTCCAATTCGGGGCGGGATTTCACGGCGGCCTGTGCCGCAGCACGGGTGAGATTGAGGTCGGCGGGCTCGTATTCCCGGTCAGCAAAGCGATCCAGGCAGGTGGCCGCCCAGTGGCGAACTGTGCCGTCCTCCGCCTCATCGTAAAGACGGAGCAGGGCGGGCACCGAACCTGCCGAGAGCCGACCGATCATGTCCACATCCACCGTTTCCAGCCGCCCGTCCAGGTAAGCATCCACATTATAGTTGGCAACGATGCGGTCAAAGTCCGCGAAGAGGAAAATGCCCACAAACAGTACCACTGCGGCAAAAATCAGTGCGGCGGTGCGCATCCGGGGAAGGAACTGATGCAGGAGCCCCAGAAGAAAGATCACAGCCAGCAGGCCCATAAGCCACAGCACATAGATTCGCTTGCGGGAGAGACCGTAGCTGTCGATGTAGAGCAGCATTTTTGCCGCCGCGGAGGCAAGAAGAGTCAGGGTAAAGAAGGCAAGCAGGACGGCGGTAATCCGTGCGGGGAGGGGAAGACGGTCTTCCTTGCGGCGGGTGGAGAGGGTGATGCCCAAAAGCACTGCCGCATTGATCACCGCCACCGTGCAAAGCTCAAAGAAGCCCCGCCGGGCGTAATCGGCATAGGTCAGCCCCTCGGGAAGCGTTCCCGAAAAGCCGCCGACGAAATAGGGAACCTGAGAGAGGAAGAAGAGCAGATACAGGCAGAGCAGGGGGAATACCGCGGCGCAGACCATGGGAACGGGGGCAAATCGAAGGGAGGTCTTGAAACGGTCAGCCGTTTCCGCCTTCACCCCGCCCCCCAGGGCATGGGTGCCGCAGGCCCAAAGGTGGCCGAAGACGTAAAAACCAAGGAGAATGCCCAGGGGAACCGAAAAGATGAGCGTTCCCGCGTTGATATCGGGCAGCCCTGTGAAGATATTTTCCAGCATTTGCTCGAAGCTGCTGTCTGACAGGATAAGCAGAATGAGGACCACGAAGGTGGGGACCACGGCAATGGCCAGCCCCACCAGAACCGAGCCGATGGCGCGGCCGACTCCCTTCTTCTTCGAGGACAGAATTGCCTCGGGAGCGGCGCCGTACTCCGAGAGGGGCATGGCGAATACGGCTTTGGCCAGCTCGGGGACAAAGCATTCTCCGGGGGCTCGGCCGGTGTCGGCGCAGACCAAATGCACAATATACATGAATCCCGTCAGCACAAAGGCATGGGAAAGCAGATACACATCCCCTGAGTCGAAAATCAAGCGGGGCAGAGCAAAGAGGGGCAGAAGCGCATAGAGAAAGATCTTTTTCCCGGTAAGCGTGATGGAGAAGCGACGCAGATAAAAGGGAGTTGCCACCAGCAGAAGGGTAAGCGCGAGCCAGATCAGCAGGTCGTATCCTTCAATGCCGCTGTTGAGAAAGAAGATGCCCAGCAGACAGACCACAGCCGCCGCGATGCGGTCGATGGGGCGGAATTGCCGCTTGGGACGTGGAGCCGGTGCTTCCATGGGCGAAGCCTGCACTTCGGGATTGTGGTCAGGGGTGGAGTTCATTCTTGATTCTCCTTTCGGCAGTAGTTAAACAGGGTGACGGCTGCGCCGCAAAGCAGATAGGCGGCGGGGCAGATGAGCATCCACAAATAGGTGCCGCCCAATCCCCAGTTTCGGCTGAGGGGGCCGGCAAAGGCGGTGTACCACAGCAGGCCGATGATCCCCGCCGCAGCAAAACATCCCGCCATAACCCGCAGGTAGCCCGCCCTGGTGCGATTGCAGGCGGGGATCAGACTTCCCAACAGATATAGCAGGGTAAAGAGCAGAAAGAAAACAGAGAGCAGAAGCGTATCCTCAGGGCGCATATTTACCTCCCGTTCCCTCGTCGGGAACATATTCCAGGATATCGGCGGGCTGGCAGTCCAGTGCGGCACAGATGGCCTCCAGGGTGGAAAAACGGATAGCCTTGGCCTTGTTTGTCTTCAGAATGGACAGGTTAGCCTGGGTGATGCCCACTGCGTCGGCAAGCTCGCCCAGGGAAATTTTTCGCCGTGCCATCATCACGTCAAGATTGACGATAATCAACGGAATCCCTCCTTATATGGTAAAATCGTTCTCGGCCTTGATGGCGGTGGCTTCTTCGATGACGTTTTTCACCACCCGCAGAGCAATGCCGATGAAGAAGGCGGCGAAGGCCACCGCAAAGGAGAAGCGGAAGTAGTAGCCGAGGAAGAAGAAGCAGGCGGCCTCACCGAGACAGCACCAGGAAAGAATGCGCAGACAGGTTACGCTTGGGTCGGTGAAGACCAACTCCCGCCGCACCCGATGGAGAAGTACCAGCATTGCACCGTCGGCCAAATAGGCAATGGCAACGCCGAGGTAGATGATGATCCAAAGCACAACGGGGATTTTGGCCATCAGCTGGGGATCGGCGGCCTGGGCGGGGGTGTAGACCAACTGAACATACAGACGGAGGATGCGGGGGAGAAATACCGTCAGCAGAACGAGGATGGGAAGTACCGCGATGGAGAGGATGTAGGACAGCGTAGTGGAAGCGCGGCGGCTGACACGGGGAATCAGAGTGCGCACGGCGATCATTCCTTTCGTTTTGGTTTGTGATGACAGTTTAGCACAGAAAATTCCAAATGTCAATAATAATTTATCGAAAAACAATAAAAATTTTGCGATAATCATTTTTTGTTGACAGCGGAATGGGAATGTGATAAAATATAATATACGAAAAAATCCGGATAACCGAGGGAAAGGAGGACGAAATATGCTGTTTGTTTCGCCGTCCTTTTTGTTTTTGTTTTTGCCGGCCGCTTTGGCGGTTTATGCCATCCTGCCGCCCAAGTCACGCCGATACGGCTTGCTTGCCATTAGCTTGCTGTTCTATTTTTTCCTGTGCTGGGATGAGCCCATCAGCTTTGTCCTTGTACTGGTTACTGCTGCCTTTACCTACAGCGCCGGATTCTTGATTGCCGTCACCCATCGGAGAAGGACAGTCTTCTTCGCATCCGTTATCCTGGCAATTGCCTTCTTTACCTATCGCATTTTCCAGCATCATGCGCTTTTGCTGAACGATCCATATTATCCCATCGGATCTTCCCTCTATTTGCTGGCATCCATTTCTTATCTG
>JAFTUB010000226.1 GCA_017466495.1 Clostridia bacterium | reverse complement strand
CTTTTTTCTCGTAGACAGAAGGCGACTTCCCCACCACAATGCGCCAGTCGCTCTTCCCGCCCTCAGCGAGAAGAAGCTCCCCGGCCGGGGGAAGCGTCTCACAGGTTGAACAGGTCATGGGACTCCCTCCTTTCACTCTGCCCGGTCAGGTCAGGAAATATACTCGGTCTTGCCCGAGTTGAAGTGGTAGGCCGAAATACCCTTGAAGGAGAAGAAGATATTCTCCATGGGCACCTTCAGGTCAAGCAGCCACTTACGGGTCAGGGTCATGGCATCAAAGGTGCCATACTGGGCGTTGATCGTGCCAAGTCCCGTACCGTCGTCGCAGTACCACCACTTATGGGTGACGGGCCAGAGGTAGATCTCGGCGCCGATGGCCTGGTACACATCCTTGCCCACATTGACGGTGCCGTGGTGGCCGATCTGCACCGCGTCTGCCTTCAGCTGAGCGGGAGTGCACTTGCGGATCAGCATGGTTCCGGCCAGGGTCTCGGCGTCGGCTAAGAGCACCATGCTCTTCTTGTCCGCCGTGACCTTGAGCACCACGCTGGTGTTGTTCATGATGGTGGTAATATTATCCATGCCCACGTAGAGAACTTCGATTTCGGCATCGCCGAACTGAATCTTCTGATCCTTCTCCAGCTGGACGTACTTCATGGGCGCGGGGGGATTACGCAGAATCTCGCCCCGGTCGGTGTAGGCTGCCAGGTTGGCCTTCTCGTACCATTCCTTGCTCATGATGTGGCCCCAGATCTCCTTGATCACCAGGCCGCCCACATCCAGTTTTGCCTCCATGCGGCTGATGTACCACAGCAGGGCATCGGCGTGATCCTCATGGAGGTGGGTGATCACCCATGCGTCAATGGTGGGGGCTTTTCCCTCAGGGGTCAGGGCCTTCACCGCCGCCGTGATGCTGTCCAGCTCGCCCATGTAGCCGCCGTCGATAACCATGATCTTGCCGTCGGCGGTTTTGAGGATCATGCTGGCACCGATCTGGGTGGAGGTATCGGCCTGAGGCAGCATATACATCACTGTCTCCCCGGGATAATCCACGATATGGGCACCCGACAGGCTCTTCGAGGAGGACTCAATGTCCAGATCCCCCGGCACCACCACGCGGTCAAAGGAGAGATCCTTGTAATTCTCGGTGATGCGGTCGTAGACGATGCTGAACTGCAGCACATCTTCGATAAAGCGGTAGGCGGCGTAAACCGTTCCGCGATTAGTGGAGTTTCTGTCCTTATCCCCCAGGCAGGAGAGGAAGATGCGCTGGCGGGAGGCCACCAGGCGGTAGCTGTCCTCCTCGTGGATGAGGGCATCCTCCGCCACAGTGCGGTTCACCGAGATACCACTGTACTTGTCCCGCTTGGTGTTGCCCACCACGATCTCGGTGTCAATACGCTCCTGCTGATCGCTGACAATGGGGAGGCGGATCCCCGTCAGAGCAAGGAAATACTGCTGCACCAGGTCAGCGGCGTTTTTCTCATACTTGGTGGCGGTGGTGCTGATGACAATGCGATAGGGGCTCGCCCCGTCCTCGCAGAGGATGATGGGCTCGGGCATCGGTTCGGGGGCTGCCGTGGTGGCAGGAGACTCGGTGGTGGCGGGCGTATCGGTGGTCACCGCAGAGGGCGTCGGTTCACCGCCACAGCTGCCCAGGCACATGACAGCCAGCAGGCAGAGAGCAACGGTGCGGAGAAAAGCAGTCTTTCTCATCATTCTGTTCCTTTCTCGAATCAGTTTCCCGGTCAGGAGATAAACTCGGCCTCACCGGTGCCGAAGTGATACACCGAAATGCCCCGGTAGGAGATAAAGATCTTCTCCGGCGGGACACCCAGGGCGATCAGCATCCGGCGGGTGCTGGACATTTCATCAAAGGTACCGTAGCGCTTGTTGATGGCGGCCATGCCCGTGCCGTCGTCGCAGTACCACATTTTGTAGGTAATGGGCCAGAAGTAAACGTCTGCCCCGATCTCCCGATAGGTGGCCTTACTGACATTGAAGGTGCCGTGGTGCCCGATCTGCACCGCGTCAGCTTTCAGTCGGTCGGGGGTGATGTTTCGCTTCATCTCGGCCTCCGCCGCCCCTTCCATATCGGCCAGCAGAAGAATGCTCTTCCCCCGGGCGGTGACCTTCACCACCACGCTGGAGTTGTTCATATTGACCTTCATCTCCTCGGGGCAGGTGAAGAGCACATCGATCTCGGCGTCGTCAAACCGAATGCGGTCAGCGGTGTTCAGTTCCACATATTTCGTGGGGGCGGGCGGGTTTTTGAGTCGGTTGGCCCGCTCGACATACTGGCCCAGGCCCGACCGCTCGTACCAGGCATCGCTCATGATGTGGCCCCAGATCTCCTTCACCGCAAGGCCTCCCACGTCCTGTCCCCCATTGACGCAGTCCACGTAGTGCATGAGCGCATCGAAATGGTCCTCGTGAAGGTGAGTGATGAGCCAGGCGTCCACGGTGGGCGTCTGCCCCGGCATCAGCACCCGAAGTGCCTCGGTGATATTCGCCAGCTCTCCCTTGTAGCCGCCGTCGATGACGAGGATCTTCCCCCCGGCGGTTTTGAGAATCACGCTCTCCCCCGAGGTGGTGGACATATCGGCCTGGGGCAGCATATACATCACGGTTTCCCCGGGATAATCCCGGACAAAACGCCCCGAGAGGGTGCGGGAGGAGGCCTCGATATCCAAATCCCGGGGAACGGTGACCCGATCCAGGGTCATATCCTTGTAGTCGTTGCAGGCCCGGTCATACACCGGGTCGAAGCCAAAGATCTTCTCGATAAAGCGGTAGGCGGCAAACACGGTGCCCCGATTCTGGGGACGGTTGGCCGGGTCGCCCATGCAGAGAAAGAAGATGCGCTCCCCCACAGTCAGGATGCGGTAGCTGTCCACGTTGGAGATCAGGTCCCCCGCGCAGGTGGCAGGCTCCACGGTCAGGCCGCAGGCGGCGTTCCGTCCG
The DNA here is from genome assembly GCA_017466495.1 of Clostridia bacterium. Lineage (GTDB taxonomy): Bacteria > Bacillota > Clostridia > Oscillospirales > CAG-272 > SIG693. Next base: position 10,667 of record JAFTUB010000226.1, on the reverse strand, counting down.
GTGCAGCCCACCACCAGCTCGCAGGCCCGGGCAGGGGCGGACTCGCTCACAATGGGCAGATAGGCATCGGCCAGCTTCAGGAGGTGAAGCTGAAGCAGCTTGGCCGCTTTTTTCTCGTAAACGGTGGCATCGTCGGCAACGACGATCTGATAAGCGCTGTTTCCCCCGGCGCAAAGCAGAATGGGCTCGGCAGCGGGGGCAGAATTGCGGTTACACATGGATATATCACAGCTCTCACGGGGAGAGCTCCCTTTCGAAGGATTTCGCGGGGCCGCAGAAAAGCGAAACCCGCGTGAAGACGCAGCATCACGCGGGTTCCTCCCGATTTGCGGCGGAACCCGCTGTCAGGCAATTAAGAAATGTACTCTGCCGTTCCCGTGGCAAAGCGGTAGACAGAGATCCCTTTGAAGGTAAGGAAAAGGTTTTCCTCCGGCACATCCAGCTCTTCCAGCCACTGGCGGGTCTTCGCCATGGCCTCGTAGGTGCCGTACTGACGGTTGATGGCCCCAAGCCCTGTGCCGTCGTCACAGTGCCACATCACATAGGTAATGGGCCAGAAGTAGTAGGCAGCCCCCACCGCTTCATAGACCTCCTTCTGCACGTTGAAGGTGCCGTGGTGCCCGATCTGCACCGCGTCGGCCTTCAGCTGTTCGGGGGTGCACTTGCGCATGAGCATTCCGCTGATGGTGTTCTCGGCATCGGCCAGCAGGAGCATACTGCGCCCGTTGGCCTTCACCTTCAGCACCACGCTGGTGTCGTTCATGTTGGAGCGGATGTTCTCCAGCCCCACATAGAGCACCTCGATCTCGGCCTCGCCGAAGGGGATGATCTGATCCTTGGCCAGGTCCACGTATTTCATGGGTGCGGGAGGATTTTTGAGAATATTCCCCCGCTTGACGAATTCAGCCAGGTTGTTCTTCTCATACCAGGCGTCGCTTAAGATGTGGCTCCAGATTTCCTTCACCGTCAGTCCGCCCACGTCCTTGTTCTTCTTGACGCAGTCGATGTAGTGAAGGAGGGCATTGAAGTGGTCGTCATGCAGGTGCGTGATCACCCAGGCATCCACGGTGGGGCTCTTCCCCGCAGGGGTCAGCGCCTTCACCGCCTCGGTAATGCTGGCCAGGTCCCCGGCGTAGCCGCCGTCGATGACCATGATCTTGCCGTCGGCGGTCTTCAGGATCACGCTCGCCCCGGTTTTGGTGGAGGTGTCGGCCTGGGGGAGGGAGTAGAGCACCGTTTCCCCGGGATAATCCACGGTGTGCTTGCCGGACAGGCTATGGGAAGAGGACTCCACATCTAGATCCCCCGGAACCGTCACCCGGTCGCCGATCTCGGACAGGGCGCGGCCGTACACCACGCTGTACTGCAGGGCCTCTTCGATGAAGCGGTAGGCGGCAAACACCGTACCGCGGTTGGTGCTGTTTCTATTCTTGTCCCCAAGGCAGTAGAGGAAGATCCGCTGGCGAGAGGCCACCAGGCGGTAGCTGTTCTCCTCGCTGATGAGGGCATCGGAAGCGACACTTCGGGTTACCGAAATGCCGCTGTATTTGTCTCGTTTCGTGTTGCCCACCACGATCTCGGTATCAATGCGCTCCTCATCGTCGGTGACGATGGGAAGGCGGATCCCGGTGCGGGCTTCAAAATGCTTCTGCACCAGCTCGGCGGCATTTTTCTCATACTGGTTGGCCGAGGTGCTGAGGACAATGCGATAGGGGCTCTCCCCGCCCTCGCAGAGGATGATGGGTTCTGCCGCAGGCGCAGGGGCCGCAGTGGTTTCGGGTGCCGCAGTCGTCTCCCCGGTGGCAGATACGGCGGGGGCATTCGCCCCCGCCGGACCACAGGCGGTCAGAAGACTCTGCAGCAAAAGAATCAGCAGCAAAAGGATGCTGAGCTTTTGTTTCATCATTCTTCGTTCCTTATTTTATCACAGATCGGATCAGACGTCAAGATTGCAGGCATCGACGTACTCTTCCATCTTAGCGGTGACCTTCTTTTCCAGGCGCTCCACCAGAGAAGCGATGTTGGACTTGTTCTGAATCATGAAGACCTTCATGGTAGAAGCAAATCCGCCCCAGTCATAGATGGCGCACAGGTCGATGACGCGGTTCTCGAAGGCCAGGTTGATCATCTCGCGGGACTCGGGATCGCGGACGTTACGGACGGTAACGATCTCATCGTAGTAGGTCTCGATCATGTTATAGTGGGAGTGCTGTGCCATGGCCTGCAGGATCACCGAGGTGCGCTCGGGATCGGAAGCGGTGTAGGGGATGGCCATGGAGGTAGCAATGGGGTTGATGCTGGAGTAGTAGTGCTCCTGCTCAGCGGTGTACTTGGGGTTGGGCAGAACGCCATAGTCGGCTTCCATCTCCGAGAACTTGGAGATCCAGAACACCACGTCGGAGAAGAACAGACCGCCGCCGCCGATGAACTTGGCGGGGTTGTTGGCCAGCTCTCTGTACTCGTTGGCACTGATGTACATTCCATCGGGATGAAGCACATCCAGCACCTTCTCGTAGATGTTATAGAAGTTCTCATCGCCCTTAGCGGTGAAGACGGGAAGGTCGTTCTCGTCCTTGGTCACCAGGCGAACACCGGCGGCGGTGAGCATCTCGGCAAAGATGCCGTCGTAGGTGATGATGCCGTAGGTATCGTCAACCTTATACTTGCCGTCGTTATCCACGTCCTTGGCGGCCATGCTGCCGTACTCGTACAGCTTGTCGAAGGTCCACTGACCGTCGCGAACCAGCTGATACAGATCGCCGATCTGCAGGTCCTCAGCCATCTGCTTGTTGAAGGCAAAAACAGAGGTGCCGTCGTAGGAGGTCATGCTCAGGTCACCGGAGGTGGTGTATACCTTACCGCCGATAGACAGGTCCTCGGTCATATCCGCAGACCAGCAAGGATTCTCCAGATCAATGTAGGGCAGATCACTCCATTCCAGAGCGTAGTTGCGGTTGACCAGAGTGGGCATATCGCGGATGAATTCCAGAATGACGTCATAGGCATCTTCATTTGCACCCAGAGAAGTCTGGGCAAAGCCGACAGGGTCCTTCTGATTGACTTCCTCAATCACAATGTCAAACTTATCCTCAATGATGCGGTTGCGGGTGTAGATGGCCTGATCCACCTTCACGGCGCTGGCTTCCTCAACATTGAGGGTGTTGTTCATCCAGTAGCCGGTGGCGGGGTCCATGTTCAGGAAGGTGAAGACATAGCCTTCATACTTCTTGTCGGGCAGGCCGGCGAAGGGATCGTCGGCGGGATCAACAGGCGCGGTGGTCGCGGCAGGATCGGTGGTAGCCGCGGGGTCGGTGGTCACATCTGCCGGGCCGGCCTCTCCACCGCAGGCGGTGAGGAGAAGCTGGGCAAGCAGGCAAAGCAAAAGCAGGCAGGCGCCGAATTTACGGTTCATCATCTTGTTTTCCTTTCGAGTCGCAGATTAAACGTCAAGGTTGCAGCTTTCGATATACTCTTCCATCTTCGCGGTGACCTTGCTTTCCAGACGGCCAACCAGAGAAGCGATGTTGTTCTTGTTCTGAACCATGTACACCTTCATGGTGGAGGCAAATGCGCCCCAGTCATAAACGGTGCAGAGGTCGATGACACGGTTCTCAAAGGCCAGGTTGATCATCTCGCGGGACTCGGGGTCACGGACGTTACGGACGGTAACGATCTCATCATAGTAAGTCTCGATCATGTTCTGGTTGGAGTGCTGTGCCAGGGCCTGAAGGATCACAGAGGTGCGCTCCAGGTCAGAAGCGGTGTAGGGGATAACCATGGAGGTGGAAACTGCGTTGATGCTGGCGAGGTAGTTCTCCTGCTCGGCGTTGTACTTGGGGTTAGGAAGAATACCGTAGTCAGCCTCCATCTCGGACATGGTGGAGATCCAGAATACCACGTCGGAGTAGAAGAGGGAGCCGCCGCCCACGAACTTCAGGGTGTTGCCCTTGAACTGCGTATAGTCATCGCAGCTGAGGTACACGCCGTCGGGATGCAGAACTTCCAGAACCTTCTCATAAATGTTGTAGAAATTCTCGTCGCCCTTAGCGGTGAAGACGGGCATATCCTCGGCATCCTTGGTCACCAGGCGCACACCGGCAGCGGTGAGCATCTCGGCAAAGATTCCGTTGTAGGTGAAGATACCGTAGATATCGTCGGCCTTGTACTTGCCGTCGTTGTCCACGTCCTGTGCCACCTTGGTGGAGAACTCATAGAGCTTATCGAAGGTCCACTGGCCGTCGCGAACCAGCTGGTACAGGTCGCCCAGCTGCTGCTCCTCTGCCATCTGCTTGTTGAAGCCGAAGACCGAGGTGCTGTCGTAGGAGGTCATGCTCAGGTCACCGGAGGTAGTGTAGAGCTTGCCGCCGATGGACAGGTCCTTGATCATATCCTGGCACCATGCATCGGACGTCAAATCTACGTAGGGAAGATCATTCCAGTCAATGGCATAGTTCTGGTTTACCATGGCGGGAACATCGCGGATGAAGTCCAGGATCACATCATAGGAATCCTCCTGGGCTGCCAGAGAGGTCTTGGCAAAGCCGATGGGGTCCTTCTGTACCACTTCCTCGATGACTACGTCGAACTGATCCTCGATAATGCGGTTACGGGTGTAGATAGCCTGGTCCACCTTAACGCCGCTGGCTTCCTCAACGTTGAGGGTATTGTTCATCCAGAAGCCGGTGGCGGGATCCACGTTCAGGAAGGTGAAGACATAGCCCTCATACTTCTTGTCAGGCAGGCCTGCGAAGGGATCATCCTCTTCGGCGGGCGCGGTGGTCACAGCGGGGTCAGTGGTAACAGCGGGATCGGTGGTCTGGGCATCTCCGCTGCCGTCACCGCCGCAGGCTGCCAGCATGGACATCAGCATGGCGGCGCAGAGGGCAAAGAGCAGCATGCGCGTTGCAAGTGTTGTTCTGTTTTTCATGTTTATGTCGCCTTTCACATTATTTTTCACGATGCTTTACTGTGCATCGGAGAGGAAAATGGGATTGCTGAAGGCCAGGTAGAAGGGATAGTCCTTCTTGTTGGAGGTTGCCGTCACCTTCGCGCCGTTCTTGACGATCTCCACGCGGTAGTAGAGGCGGTCCTCGATGGGAATCTCGATCTCCACATCATCCTTGGTGTAGACCTGGGAGTAAGCGATGCCCTTATCGGTGTAGATGTTCACGCGGTAGGGACCGTAGGACTTGACCATGTCAATGCGGACGCACAGGGTCTTGCCCTCCTCGTAGGTGGTGGTGCCGCCCATCATGGTGTCGCCGATGGACATCCGGATGCGGAGGCCGTCGGTGCGGTTGGACAGGGAGAAGTTACCCGACTTGATGGCGTTGTAGTAAGCGGCGGACTGCTGCTCGGTGACGTTGAGGTGGGTGATGGACTCGCCCTCAAAGAGGTAGTGGGTATCCGAGCCGGTGGTGGCGTACACCTTCTTGCCGTTGTTCAGCAGGTGCTGCCAGTACTCGTAGGCTCTCGCATTATACTCAATACCGCCTGCATTGTTGAACTCGGTGGCGTTGAAGATCTCCACCGCGTCGAAGCCGAAGTAGTCGATATTGCCGTTTTCATCATCAATGGGGGTGTAGAGGTAACCGGGGTAATAAGGATGGCAGATCTGAATGAAGCCGCCCTTCTCATGGACGAAGTCAACCAGCTGCTGGTAGAAGGTGGTGCCGTCCTTGAGGGAGTTGGTGAAGGTCTGCATGAAGCCCTGGCCCCAATAACGGGGAGAGATCACCGGCATATCGGGGATCTGGTCGAACTTCATGGTATAGTCCTTATTGCGGTCGGGATCGTGATAAGTAAACTGCTGCACCTCGGTGAGGGGCTGCTGGCTGGGGAAGTAAATGTTCAGGTGTCCCTTGGAGGTGGTGTACTCCATGGAGTAGAGGTTGCGGTCGGTGGCAAACAGGCTCTCTTCCATCTGCTTCCAGTTGTTGTGCTCGGAGCAGGCGAAGAAATCGTAGCGAAGCTTATCCGCCGACGCCTTTACCTCGGCGAAGGTGTTATAACCGTCAGAATACCAGGTGTGGTGGTGCATATCGCCCGTTGCCACTTCCAGGTTTGCGTAGAGTGCTTCCAGCTGGGTCATGTTGCTGTCGCGGTCAAGGGCAGTATGGGGGTCGGTCACCAGCTGGTCCTTCAGACCTGCCTGGACAACCTCCATGGCGTTCTCACCGGTCTTGGGGGGCAGAGGGGGCTCGGTGACCGGGGGTTCGGTGGTAACGGCAGGCTGCTCGGTGTTCCCCTGATCGCCGCAGGCGCAGAAAAGCGCTGCCATCATAGAAAGCAGAAGCAGGCCGCAGATCAAACGGCGCAGGGTAAGGTTCTTGCTTGTCATGGAATAATCCTCCTTGGTAAGATTCGTGCCGGGGGTGCAGAACAGGTCCGGCATATCAATCGGCAGCTGACAAAAAGATCGGCTGGCTGAAGGCCATATAGAAGGGATATTTCTGCTTATCGGTGGTAGAGGTGATCTTGCCGGTGGCCTTCACGATCTCTACCCGGTAGTAGTCGCGGTCCTGGATGGGGATCTCGATCTCCACATAGCTGTCAGAGTAGACCTGGGAGTAGGCGATACCCTGATCGGTGTAGATGTTTACGCGGTACGCGCCGTAGCCCCGGCGCAGATCGATGCACACGCAGAGGGTCTGCCCCTCCTCATAGGTGGCGGTGCCGCCCATCATGGTGTCACCGATGGACATACGGATGCGGGCGCTGTCGATGCGGTTGGACAGGGAGAAGTTCCCCGCTGCCAGGGCGTTGTAATAGCCCTCCGCCGACTTCCGCTCCACATTCATGTGGGTGATGGACTCACCCTCAAAGAGGTAATGGGTGTCCGAGCCGGTGGTGGCGTACACCTTCTCACCCAGATCCAGCAGATACTGCCAGTACTCATAGGCACGGACATTATATTCGATCAGCCCGGTGTGGTTGAACTGGGTCGCATTGAAGATCTCCACGGCGTCAAAGCCGAAGTATTCAATGTTCCCGGTGCTGTCATCATCCACGGGACTGAAGAGATAACTCGGGGAAAAAGGATGGCAGAGCTGGATAAAGCCGCCCAGTTCATGGACGTAATCCACCAGCTGTTGATAGAAGGTTGTGCCGTTCTGCAGAGACCTGGTAAAGGTCTGCATATAGCCCTGGCCCCAATACCGGGGATCCACCACCGGCACATCGGGGATCTTATCAAAGGCCATGGTAATGTTGCGGTTGCGGGATTCGTCATAATAGGCAAATTCACCCATTTTGGCCAACGACTCTTTCTCGGGGAAATAGATGTTCATATGCCCCTTGGAGGTGGTGTACTCCATGGAGTAAAGGTTGCGCTGTCCGCTCCAGAGTTCGTCGTCAACCTGCTTCCAGTTGTTATGCTCGGAGCAGGCAAAGAAGTCATATCGGTACTTGTCCGCCGATTTCTTCACCTCGGCGAAGGTGCGGTATCCATCGGAATACCAGGTATGGTGGTGCATATCCCCCGAAGCAACACCAAGATCGGCGTAAAGCTCCTCCAGGTGTTCCATGTCGGGATTTCGGCCAAGGGCGCGGTGAGGGTCTGTCACATTCTGGTCCTTGAGCCCCTGGGCAATGTACTGCGCGGAGTTGACCGAGACCTTCTCGGTCTGGGCGGCAGCGGCGGTGGCAGGCTCCTTCGCGCTGATGTCCTGCCCGATGCAGGAGCAAAGAGAAGCCGCGGCCATGGAAATGAGAAGAATGCCGCAGAGCAGACGCAAAAGGTGCTTTTGATTCATAGCCATATCGGTTCTCCTTTTGGTTTAGATGAATGGCAGTTGCGCAGACTCATGTATCTACACAGATTGACGAAACATGATACTGACACAACTGCCATTACTTATCTCAATGTGCGCATAGCGCGCCCGAAAATTCCTTCAGCGGAATTTTTCGGAATTTCCAGATTTGTTTCGCTTAGTGAGCTCTCTTCTTGGAAATGACAACTGCGCCGCAGACAACGATCATCAGAACAGCAACCATGACAACGGTGAAGTCACCGGTGGTGGGAGTCTGCGTGGGAGCAGCGGTGGTTGCAGGAGCTGCGGTGGTTGCAGGAGCTGCAGTGGTTGCAGGAGCTGCAGTGGTTGCAGGAGCTGCGGTGGTTGCAGGAGCTGCGGTGGTTGCGGGAGCTGCGGTGGTTGCGGGAGCTGCGGTGGTTGCGGGAGCCTCAGAGCCCTGACCTGCGATGTACTTATCGAAATCAAATACATCCATGTCAGCCTTTCTCTCAAAGAAAGCGATGTACTTCAGGTAGATACGAGCATCGTCGTTAGCGGTGGGGTTTGCACCGGTATCATCAAACTGGAAGCGAATCGAGTTGCTCTTGTCAAACTTGTTGGTCTTCCAGGTTGCGTTGCCCGAAGCCTCGGTAGCCTTCAGGGAAACGATGGTCCACTCGCCGGCCTTGACTTCGCCTGTGGGAACCAGGATGGTATCCTGCCAGTTCTGGTTACGGATACGGATGTATGCGCTGGCGGAGGGAGTGTAGTTCACAGTCTTGTAAGCGAACTGAATGTAGGCATAATCCTTACCGGCGACAGCATTGTCACCGTTACCGGCGATTACGAAACGGGACTGGGTAGCGCCGTCAACCTTATCGATTGCAGAGATGTAAACAGACTTCTCGGTTTCGTCAAACTGGATGATACCGTTGTTGTCCTTACCGAAGGAGGTCTTGGAGCCCATCCAGAACTTTGCAGTCTCGGGAACGGTGTAACCTTCAACGGAAGTGTCAACGACTACATCAGGGGTGTTGAAGGGCATGACAGCGATCTTGCCGCCCACGTTGGGATTCTCGGCAACGGACTCAGCGGTGGGAATCTTTGCGGGATCGGTGGGGGTGTACTTGTAGTTCTCTGCATCATCCTCATTCTGGAAGAATGCGATGTACTGGATGTAGAGCTTGTAGTCGGTATCGTCGTAGGTGTTGTAACCGGTGTCCATGGAGGAGAGCTGGAAGTACAGACCGTTGGAGGAGTTGAAGGTCTTGTCTTCCCAGGCGGTGCCGGAGAAGTCCGCGGTGTACTCAACCCAGGTGTTTACCTCGGGGATGGGGACCAGGTCGAAGGAGCCCCAGGCGAAGTCACGGAGGAAGACGCGGGTGAGGTCATTCTCAGTTACGAGCTTCATCTTCACCTTTACATAGGGATAATCAGCACCGGCAAAGCCCATGGCATCATCCAGAACGGTGAAGGTAGCGCGCTGGAAGTACAGGTTACCGGTACCGGGCTTGGTGAAGTCGGGGGTCAGGTAAAGAGACTTTTCCTTCTCGTCGAAGAGAATGTGGCCTTCGCCGCCGCCGTCACCAACCTGGAAACGGCTTGCGTATACAGGCATCAGAAGGTCGGGGTTCTTAACAACTTCCTTGGAAACGTTGGGAACGTCAAAGTTCCATACGATCATGGGGCCTGCTGCAGAGGAGGTAACAGCGAAGACGCTGCACATCGACATGAGCATGAACAGGCAAAGTGCGAGAGAGAGATACTTTTTCATCTTTGTTCTCCTTTTGGAAAGATTTTTGTCTCCGTGCCGGTCCTTTCCGCTCGGGCAGACACGAGACGATTTTCCCAACCTCTGCGGGGTGGGAATTCGTAGTTTAATAATACCACATTGAGAAAAATCTGTAAAGCCCAATTTCCGCATCCGAGCACACCAAAAAACGCATTTTATGTGATTTTTACTATAGAATGTCACAACCTTAACAATATTGCCTGTGAAATATGCGCGTTTTTGAAAATCTTTGCGGAAATTGTCCTTTCTGCGCTCCCGGCGTTCGGGACAGAAACAGCGGCGCCGACTCATGGATCAGGTGAAACATGAAGTCAGCGCCGCTGCCATTGATATTCCGTCACAGGTCAGCCCGGCGGCGGAGGGATAAATTTAACTTATTTTGCTCTCTTCTTGGTGAGAACAACTGCGCCTGCAGCAGCGATCATCAGAGCAGCCACAGCGATAACGGTGAAGTCACCGGTGGTGGGAGTCTGGGTGGGAGCTGCGGTGGTAGCAGGAGCTGCGGTGGTAGCAGGAGCTGCAGTGGTAGCAGGAGCTGCGGTGGTAGCAGGAGCTGCAGTGGTTGCAGGAGCTGCGGTAGTTGCAGGAGCTGCGGTGGTTGCAGGAGCCTCGGTGGTTGCAGGAGCCTCGGTGGAGCCCTGAGCTGCGATGTACTTGTCAAAGTCAAATACATCCATGTCGGCCTTTCTCTCAAAGAAGGCAACATACTTCAGGTAGAAACGAGCATCCTCGTTTGCGGTGGGGTTGGTAGCGGTGTCGTCCAGCTGGAAGCGAAGCTGGTTGGAAGCGTCAAACTTGGTGGTCTTCCAGTTTGCGTTGCCCGAAGCCTCGGTAGCCTTCAGAGAAACGACGGTCCACTCGCCGCCCTTAACTTCGCCGGAATTAACGAGCTTAACGTCGGTCCAGTTCTGGGTACGGAGACGGATGTAGGAATTTGCGGAAGGCGTGTAGTTCACGGTCTTGTAGCAGAACTGAATGTAGGGGTAGTCCTTACCTGCGATGGAAGCATCGCCGTTGCCGACAACAACCAGACGGGACTGGGTAGTGCCTTCAACCTTATCAATGTAGGTGCTGTAGAGGCACTTCTCGGCCTCGTCGAACTTGATCACGCCGTTGCCGTCCTTACCGAAGGAGGGGTTCTT
>JAFTUB010000225.1 GCA_017466495.1 Clostridia bacterium | reverse complement strand
CGTGGCGAGAGGAGGTACCAAGGGATGAAACGACTGCTTGCGATCCTGCTTTGCCTGCTGCTGGCCCTGCCGGCCTTCACCGGCTGCCACGGCTCCCGGGGCCTTGACCCCTTTGTGCCCCCCGCCGAGTTTGATACCCAGCGGGACTACGAGATCTCCTTCTGGGCCAAGAACGATACCAACAAGACCCAAACCGCCATCTATCAGAAGGCCATCGCCGATTTTGAGGCCCTCTATCCCAACATCAAGGTCAACCTGCGGCTCTATACCGACTACGGCCGCATTTACAACGATGTGATCACCAACATCGCCACCGGCACCACCCCCAACGTCTGCATCACCTACCCCGACCACATCGCCACCTACCTCACGGGGGACAATACCGTGGTGCCCCTGGATGAGCTCTTTGTCCATCCCGCCTACGGCATGGGGGCTGAGGGCCTGCGCTTCGACGGTCCCACCGCGGAGGAGGTCATCCCCAAGTTCCTCGCCGAGTGCACCCTGGGGGATGCCCACTACGCCCTGCCCTATATGCGCTCTACCGAGGCCTGCTACGTCAATCGGGACTATGTGGAGAAGCTGGGCTTCACCCTCCCCGAGGTGCTGACCTGGGACTTCGTGTGGGAAGTCGCGGCGGCGGCCACCGCCAAGGATGAGGAGGGCAACTACCTGGTCAACGGGCAGAAGGTGCTCATTCCCTTCATTTATAAATCTACCGATAATATGATGATCCAGATGCTGCGGCAGAAGGGGGCGGGATACTCCACCGACGCGGGGGAGATCCTCATCATGAACGATACCACCCGGGGCCTGATCTTTGACATCGCCCGCAGCGTGGAGCAGGGGGCCTTCTCCACCTTCAAGATCTCGGGCTACCCCGCCAACTTCCTCAACGCCGGCCAGTGCATCTTCGCGGTGGACTCCACCGCCGGCGCCACCTGGATGGGCACCGATGCCCCCATGCTGGACATCAGCGAGGAAAATCTCGTCCGCTTCGAGACGGCGGTCTACCCCGTGCCCCAGTACGATCCCGAGCATCCCCAGATGATCTCCCAGGGCCCCTCGGTCTGCGTCTTCAACAAGACCGATCCCCAGGAGGTGGTGGCGGCCTGGCTCTTCACCCAGTTCCTGCTCACCAACGAGGTGCAGATCGCCTACGCCCAGACCGAGGGCTATGTCCCCGTCACTTCCAAGGCGCAGAACGATCCCGTGTATGTGGATTACCTCGCCCGCGCGGGGGAGGACAACGAGCTGCACTACTCGGTGAAGATGGAGGCCACCCGCCTGCTGCTGGAGAACACCGACCGTACCTTTGTCACCCCCGTGTTCAACGGTTCGGCGTCTCTGCGTGATGCCGCCGGACGGCTCATTGAGAACACCACCAAGACCATCCGCCGGAACGGCACGGTGGACGAGGCCTATGTAGATGCCCTCTTTGCCGATGTGAACTCCCTCTACCGCCTGGATCAGAAGACCGGCGGCACCGCCGGCCCGGCTGAGCTGGGCCCCATGCCTGCGGGATCTGCGGCGCTGCTTGCGGGTTTGGGGATCGTTTGGGTCTGCATCGGCATCTATGTCCTGGTTGATGCAAAAAAAAGAAAGAAATTATCGGCAAAATCTTGACTTTTCGTAAAAAATGTGTATAATAGGAATTACTATCGCATTTTACCAAACTAAAGGAGAAACAAGACTATGAAAAAGATTCTTTCGCTCGTCATGTTGTTCGTGCTGGCTCTTTCCGTGATTGCTTGCGGAGACACTGCCAATGACATCAACGTCAAGTCCGAGGGCGTTATGACCTACGAAGAGTATGCAGCAGCTGCTCTCGACGCTGAGGTCACCATCGAGACCTACGTTCAGGCTAAGCAGAGCTGGTGGGAGAAGGACGGCGTCGGCGTTGCTACCATCTACACCCAGGATGGCGACGGTGCGTACTTCCTCTACGAGATGCCCTGCTCCAAGGAAGACTTTGACAAGATGGTTCCCGGCACCAAGCTCAAGGTGAAGGGCTTCAAGGCAGAGTGGTCCGGCGAGGTTGAGATCGTTGACGCAACCTACGAGATCATCGAGGGTCAGACCTATGTGGCAGAGCCCGTTGACCTCACCGACAAGCTGGGCACCGAGGAGCTCATCAAGTATCAGAATCAGCTGGCTTCCTTCAAGGGTATGACCGTTGTGTCTCTCTCTTACAAGGACAGCGAGTGGGATCCCGATATCTACCTCACCGTTTCCTATAACGGCGCTGAGTACAGCTTCTGCGTAGAGAACTACCTCAACGGTCCCGACACCGAGGTGTACAAGACTGTTGCGGCTCTGCAGGCAGGCGACGTGATCGATGTTGAGGGCTTCGCATACTGGTACGAGGGCATCAACACCCACATCACTGCTGTGACCAAGAAGTAAGACGCAAAAGAATCGGCCCCGGGGCGCAAGCCTCGGGGCTGTTTTTGTGGGGGAGCCTTTTTTGAAAGTCCCAATTCGACTGTGTGTCCCCGGATAAACGTCCCCTTTCGTGAGGCTCCCTCCGGGAGGGAGCTGGCACGGCGGAGCCGTGACTGAGGGAGAGCGCGTGTACAATCAATTCAGCTGAATTGTATCGTTGCGCAGGCTCCTTCCGTCTCGCGCTTTGCGCTCGCCACCTCCCTCCCGGAGGGAGGCGATGATGCGCCGAATCTCTGTGGAAACACATAAGGTAATTGGGATTTTCAAAAAAGGCTCCCCCACGCCCCCGCGAAAAAACGGGGTCGGCGGTCGGCGGCCGCCCCTTCTGCGAAGGATTCATGGGGAAATTTCTCGAAAAACGCAGACGGTTTGGGGGATGGCGGAAAGGGGTGCGGGATCCCCGGTTTTGCGATTTTCCAAGGGTGCGGCGTTTTGACCAAAAAAATCCGCAAAATATACCGAAATTTTTTATTCTTTGCGATTTCTGCGTGGACGAATGCGAGAATTGACCTTTTCATTCTGTCCATAGTGTGTTAATATAAGGTGTAATATTATCCCTTAGTGCGCTGTTTGGCGGGATTGGGTTCCGCCCCGGTGGTTTCGCCGGGTCAAAACCGTCCCACAGCGGACCGATTTCGCATCCCCTATTCTATTTTATAAGGAGAAAAACCATGAAAAAGCATCTTTCTCTGCTTCTGTGCCTGCTGATGTTGGTTTCCATGTTCAGCATTTTCACGGTACAGTCCTCCGCAACTGCAGCTTCGTCGATTGTTTGGGATTTCACCAATCCTGCAGCGATTGCCGCAGTTCAGGGTAATGACCTCACCAAGTGCACTAATCTGCTGATTGGTGCGAACAGAACCTCCCTCAGCTCGCCCTCTGCCGCGCTGGCCGGTTCCGCTACCTATGACGCAGATGCAAAGGCTGTTGTCCTCGGCGCACCCGCTGAGCAGTACAAGACCTCTGTTCTTCGTCCTTACATGATCTCCACCGGGACTTCCTTCAAGGTTAAGGATTATCCCTTCGTGAAGATTCGCTTCAAGGTTGACACCACCCTGACCAATGTGATCACCCAGATCCGTACCACCGGTTGGGCTTCTGCTACTATCACTTCTCCCACGCCTGTTGGCGAGTGGATCGAGAAGGTAGTTCCGCTGACCGGTACCGGCTGGTATAACAGCGGCGTAACCATCGCGCCTCCTTCCACCGCAAACAATGCATTCAACCCTTCCTGGTATCTGCAGTTCAATCAGACTGGTGCAAACATTGACAAGAACTTCAAGGCAACCGTTCAGTACATCGGTTTCTTCAAGACCGAGGCTGAGGCTAAGGCTTATACGCCCGGCACCATTCCCTCTGTTGTGGAGATGAAGTTCGACAACCCCGAGATGGCATGGACTCTGGGCGGAACCACCGGTATCTACGCCGGCACTCCTCAGGCAGGCAGCCATAACGGTCTGATTCTCTATGATGCTGCCGAGCGTTCTCTCTACTTCACCCCTGAGTATTCTCAGAATCGGAACGCTACTTCCAAGTATGTCATGCGTGCGAACCTGTCCTATCCCACT
>JAFTUB010000224.1 GCA_017466495.1 Clostridia bacterium | reverse complement strand
TTTACGTATAAAAATCATGACACCCCACGGTCAGGGCGTAGGGGCGGTTCTGGGGAACCCAGAAGTTGGTGGCCAGGTCGGCGTTGAGGAAGTAGATGATTCCCGTGGAGAGGGAATATCCCTCCAGGGCCAGCTTGGCGGCCACCACCGAGAGGGGGGCGGGATCATCATAGATGGTGCCGTTGGCCACGGGGGAGAACTGGATGGCATACCTCCGGTCGAAGATCACCCCGTGGACGGTGTCGGGAAAGTCGGGGGAGGCGGCGCGGTTGAGCACCACATTGCCCACCGCCAGCTGCCCCAGCAGGGGCTCGCCCCGGCTCTCAGCCGAGATGATGCGGGAAAGCCAGTACAGATCCGTGGGGTCGTACACCGCATCAGCCGGGGCGGCATAGCCCTCCCCCGACTCGGTAAGACGGACGCTGGCGGTGTCGGCATCCCAGGTCACCTCCAGGCCAAAGGCTCGGGCCAGGGGGCGGACGGGAACCATCATGGTGCCCTCCACCAGCCGCACCCCGTCGGGGGCCCAGAAGCAGCGGCCGTTGGCTTCGATCCACTCTGCCCCCACGGCGGCGGTGAGGGTCAGCCCGTCGGCGGAGAGGGTGGCGGTGCGGGCCGCGGCGTCCCAGGTCATGGCTTCTTCACCCAGTTCTGCGCAGAAGGCGCGGAGGGGGACATAGGTGGTGGAGCCGATGAGTCGGCTCTGCCCGGGGAAGAGCAGGGTGTCGGCATAGGTCACATCCACAGCGCGGACGGGGATCTCCGCCGCGGCGGGAAGGGCGGCGAAGAAGGCCATGGCAGCCAGCAGCAGCCCGGCGGCAAGACGGCGTAAGGTTCGTTTTTGTTTCATGGGATCATTCCTTTCGTTGAAAAATCGCAGTGCGGCCCCTCCCGGCGGGAATTCGGGGAGGGATTGGAGAAATCGGCCGAAAATAGGATACCAGAAAAACCGCGCCGGGGCAAGGCACAATCTTTTCCAGTGGAATTTTGCCCCCGGAGTTTACGAAAAGGACTTGAATATGGCGCCGCGGTATGGTATACTATAAAAGATAGCAAACGAAACCCCAACCGACCTCTGCCATCCGAGGATTGCCCTTCCGGCCTTCCTTTATGCGGGGACGTGGAAATTTTTTCCGGGCGGGTTTTGCAGATGAAATGCCCCACGGGGCAGGAGGATTTTGCATGAGCAGTTACGTCACCTATGAGGTACGCCACATTACCGATCTGCGGGATATGCTGCGCACCAGCACCGATATGTATGCCGAGAAGGATGCCTTCCTTCAGAAATCCGACGGGGAATATCGCGGGATCACCTATGCCACCCTGCGCCGTGACGTGGAGTGTCTCGGTACCGAGCTGTGGAGCCGGGGACTTGCAGGCAAGCGCATTATCGTCACGGGAGAAAACTGCTATGCCTGGTGCATCTCCTACCTGGCCGTGATCTGCGGCCTTGGCGTGGTGGTTCCGGTTGACCGGGAAATCCCCGCGGAGGAGCTGGCCAACATCGCCGCCGTTTCCGAGGCGTCCGCCGTGCTCTATGCCGCCTCTGCTTCCGCCAAGGTGGACACCCTGCCCGAGCACATCATGCGCATTCCCTTCGCTACCCTGCCCGAGCTGATTGAGGCCGGCAACGCACGTCTCCTCTCCGGGGAGAAGGAATACCTGGATGCCCCCATCGATCGGGACGCCATGAGCGCACTGCTCTTCACGTCGGGCACCACCGGCGTGTCCAAGGGCGTTATGCTCTCCCACCGCAACATCTGCTTCAACTTAGAGGAGATGTGCCGGATGCTTTACATCGGTCCCGAGGATGTTTTCCTTTCGGTGCTGCCCATCCATCACGCCTACGAATGCACCTGCGGCTTCCTCTGCCAGATCTACCGCGGCACCACCGTGGCCTTCTGCGAGGGCCTGCGGTACATTACCCGCAACATGAAGGAAGTCCATCCCACCAAGATCTGCTGCGTGCCCATGCTGGTGGAGTCCATGTATCATAAGATCTGGGCCAACATCCGCAAGAAGGGTATGGAGAAGAAGGTCAACACCGCCATCAAGATCTCCCGCGCCCTGCGCCGTGTGGGCATCGATATGACCCGCAAGCTTTTCGCTGAGATCCACGCCTCCTTCGGCGGACGGCTCAACACCCTCATTGCCGGCGGCGCTGCGGTGGACCCCGAGGTCATGCGCGGTCTGCGGGACTTCGGCATCCTGGCCGTCCAGGGCTATGGACTCACCGAGTGCGCTCCCCTGGCTGCCCTTAACTCCGACAACTTCTATCGGGACGATTCGGCCGGCCTTGCCACGCCCAACACCGTGCTGGACATCTACAATCCCCGGGAGGACGGCACCGGCGAGATCCGTTTCAAGGGCGATAACATCATGCTGGGCTACTACAATGACCCCGAGCTGACCGCCGAGGTTAAGCGGGGGGATTGGCTCTACACCGGCGACCTGGGCTATATCGATGATGACGGCTTCCTCCACATCACCGGGCGCAAGAAGAATGTTATCGTTACCAGTGGCGGCAAGAACGTCTTCCCCGAGGAGCTGGAGACCTACCTCTCCCGCAGTCCCTACGTCAAGGAATCGGTGGTCGTGGGCATTCCCAATGAGCAGAAGAAGGACTATGACATCGTGGCCGTCATCGTGCCCGATGCCGATCGCTTTGCCGAGGAGTTCGGCGAGGCCGTCACCGACGAACTGATCCACGAAAAGCTGGCCGCCGCCGTGGCCGAGGTCAACGCTACCGTGCAGAGTTACAAACGCATGGACCTCTTCCTGCGCCGTGACGAGGAATTTGAGAAAAATACCTCCCGCAAGATCAGACGCGCGGGGATCCTTGAGTCGGTGATGCCCGACTACCTCGCCCGCACCCGAGGCTGATTTTCACCATCCAATTGAGACTGCGTGATCGCAGACAGACCGCTCCGCCCTCACGCGAGCGGTCTTTTGCGTCCCGGAAAGGAGATTCTATGAAAAAACCACGCATTCGCTGGAAGCGGTGGATGTACCCCGTATTCCAGCGCCGCGTTTTTGTATTTACCGCAGTGCTGGTACAGTTTGCCCTGCTGTTTTATATGTTCTGGACGGGGATCACCACCGTCCGCTGGCTCTATCTTGCGCTGACTCTGGTCAGCGGCGCTGCGGTGATCGTCATTATCGCCCGCCGAAAGGAAACGGTGTACAAGCTGCCCTGGGTCATTCTCATTGCGCTGATGCCCGCCTTCGGGGGAATTCTCTTCCTCATTATCCACGGGCAGGCCTCCCAGAAAAAGTTTGCCCGCCGGCTGGAGGAGGTGGACGCCCTCCTGGCGCCCTATTTCCCCCAGAATCCTGATACCGCCGCACGCTTTGCCGGGACCGAGCGGGGCTCCCTGCAGCGGGTGCGTTACCTCTCCCGCCACAACTTTCCCCTCTATGATGCCGCTGACACCCTGTTCTTCCCCTCCGGTGAGGAGATGTTCGAGCGTCTCTGCGAGGCGCTGGAGAAGGCGGAGCACTTTATATTCTTTGAGTTCTTCATCATTGCCGATGGGGAGATGTGGGACAGAGTACACGAGATCCTCCGCCGAAAGGCGGCGGAAGGGGTGGAAGTTCGGGTGATCTACGATGACCTGGGCTGCCTGCTCCGCCTGCCCCACCGCTATGATCTGACCCTGGAGGCCGAGGGGATCAAAGCCATCCTGTTCAATCCCTTCCGCCCGGTGGTCAGTACGGTGCAGAACAACCGCGACCACCGCAAGATCGTGGTGGTGGACGGCCGGGTGGCCTTCACCGGCGGCGTCAACATCGGCGACGAGTACATCAACCGCGTGGAGCGCTACGGCCATTGGAACGATACCGCCCTGATGGTCACCGGGGATGCGGTGCGCGCCTTCACCGGCATTTTCCTGCAGCTTTGGCTCTGCAGCCGACCGGAGGATGAGGGGGATCTTGCCCGTTTCTTCCCGTCCGCTGCGCCCGCCGAGCCCGACGAACCCCGCCGGGGCTTCGTGCAGCCCTACGGGGATACCCCCCTGGACGGCGAAACGGTGGGGGCATGGGTCTACGATCAGATTCTGCGCACCGCCACCGACTATGTGTGGATCACCACCCCCTACCTCATCGTGGACGACACCCTCTGCAATGCCCTGATGCTGGCCGCCAAGAGCGGAGTGGACGTGCGCATCGTTACCCCCGGTATTCCCGACAAGAAGATCGTGTCCACCGTCAGCCGCTCCTACTACCTGGCCCTGCTGGAGGCAGGGGTGCGGATCTACGAGTACACCCCCGGTTTCCTCCACGCCAAGATGTTCCTCTCTGACGACCGCACCGCCACCGTGGGAACCATCAATCTCGACTACCGATCCCTCTACCTGCACTTCGAGTGCGGCGCCTGGATGACCGACACCGAGGCTATCCCCCCCATCAAGGCGTACTTCAACGCACTTTTCCCCATGTGCCGGGAGATCACGGAGGAGGAGATGCGCCGCAATTATTTCCTCCGCTTCATCGGGGCGCTGCTGCAGCCCTTCGCCCCCTTCCTGTAAGGGAAACCCACACCGAAAGGATCTGTTTATGCGAATTTTGTCTTTCTTTCTCGCCCTCCTGCTGCTGGCAGGTGCGGTGATTCTCCCTGCGGGGGCAAACGATGCCCCTGTGGCGGTTTTCGTTACCCTCACGGGGGAGGGGCTCATGGGAAATTTCACTCCCGAGGCCCTTTGCACTCTCGCCGGACAGGCGGCGATTGATGCGGTGCAGGGAGAGCTGGATGTCCTGTCCGCCCTTGCCGCCCGCCGTTTCGGCGCGGAGGAGCTGGGACGGAGCTGGTACCTCAGCCGTGCCCTGGTGCTTCGCCTTCCCGCCGATGCCATCCATGCCCTGTCCGCCCTGGAGGGGGTCACCCTGGTGGAGCGGCTGGGGGAAGACCTGCCTCTGGCCTCTACCGCTGAAGATACCTCAGCACCTGAAGCCGATGGGGGAACCGCCCCCGTCTATGCCCCCGATCTGCTGGGGCTGGCGCAGATGCAGGCCGAGGGACTGACCGGCGCGGGGAAGATCATCGCCGTCATCGACACCGGCTATGATCTGGGTCACCCGGTGTTCAGCCTGCCCGCAGGCACTGCTGTTGCCCTTACCCGGGAGAAGCTGGAGGAGCTGATTCCCCTCACCAGCCTGGGTGCCGGGCAGAAGACCTTCTCCGCCGCCGATGTGTGGCACAGCGAGAAGATCCCCTTCGCCTTCGACTACCAGGCCGATGATGCCGATGTTGCCACCACCAATGAGCACGGCACCCATGTGGCCTCCATTGCCGCCGGGGGAGCCGATTCCACCGGCCGATATGTGGGCATCGCCCCCGGGGCCCAGCTCCTGCTCATGAAAATCTTCGACGATTCGGGCTCTGCCGTGTCCTCGGAGTATTCCCTCTACCGTGCGGTGGAGGATGCCCTCCTGCTGGGGGCCGACGTGATCAACCTCAGCCTGGGCAACGCTCCGGGCTTCCCCCATGCCACCCACAGCTTTTCTCTTCAGCGCCATCTGGATAAAATCAAGGAAGCGGGCTGTGCTCTGGTCTGCGCCGTAGGCAATGACGGTGCGGTGGGAGAGGGCTCTGTCTACGGGGAGAGCATGGACATCAAGCTGCCCCTGGCTGCCAACCCCGACTACGGCATGACCGCCGAGCCCGCTACTCTCGACTGGACCCTGGCGGTTGGGGCCTATATGCCTGACACCGTCATGACTACCGCCTTGAAGCTGGGGGACGGCAGTATGCTGAACTTCACCGACAGCGCACCCAGCCAGGGCTTCGGGAAGATGAGCTTCACCCTGCACCTGGACGGGCAGACCCTGGCCATGGTTCCGGTGCCGGGCAACGGCGCCCCCGAGGATTACGCGGGGCTGGATGTCCGGGGCAAGCTGGCCCTGGTGAAGCGGGGCGTCATCACCTTCGACGATAAGCTCCGTGCCGCCGCCGATGCGGGGGCCGTGGGCATGATCTGCTACAACAACGAGGAAGGGGAGATCAACATGGCCTTCACCGCCATGCCCATCCCCGCCGTGTCGGTGTCCATGGCCGATGGGGAGCGCCTGCTGGCCCTGCCCGAGGCCTCCCGCACTGTCACCGTTTCCCTCGCACCTGCCTCTGCCTATACTCCCGCCGGCGCGGGACAGCCTGCTGATTTTTCTGCGGTGGGCTCGGGGTTGGATATCCGTCCCGCTCTGCTTTCCCCCGGCGTGATCTACGCCGCCATGCCCGGCGGCACCTACCGCACCAAGAGCGGCACCTCCATGGCCACCCCCGTGATTTCGGGGCTGGCCGCCCTCTTCGACCTTGATCTCGAGGACGGGATGGCACAGCTGATCACCACCGCCGAACCCCTGCGGGACGAGGAAGGCGTGCCTTTCTCAGTGCGGGTGCAAGGGGGCGGACGGGTAAGGGCCGATTTGTTTGCATCCGCTGCGGGGGCACTCCGTGCCGAAGACGGCCGCGGTGTGGCCGAGCTGGGGGATGAACTCTCGCCCGAAAAGGGTGTCACCTTTACCCTGACCCTGGAGAACCGGGGCGATACCACGAAAACCTACCGCTTGCGGGGATGCGTGGGCTCGGACGGCTATCTGACCAAGGAAACCGAGGACGGGAAGACCGTCACCTTCGCCGAAGACCGCATTCACTCCTTCACCGAAGCCTCGGTGAAGATCAACGGTACCGAAACCAATGCCGGCGGAGAGTATATCCTGTCCCTGAAGGGCGGCGAGACCGCCACCCTCACGGTGCAGATTACGCTTACGCCGGAAGAGACCGCGCTCTATGCAAAGCATTTTCCCCACGGCTACTACCTTGAGGGCTACATCTTCGCCGAAACCGAGGGCGAGGCGCTCAGCCTGCCCTACCTCGGCTTTGCCGGGGATTTCGATGCCCTGCCTTATTTTGACACCTTCTCCTATGACGGGGAGGATTCCTTCTTTCCCCGGAACCACCTGCTGGCCGAGGCGGCGGGGAGCCTGCTCTACCTCGGGGCGAATGTCTATGACGAAACCGTTACGGAAGAGGACTTCCGCCGCGATCTCATCGCCTTCTCCCCCAACGGAGACGGCTTCCTTGACGAAGCCAAGGTTTCCCTCTACCTGCTGCGCAATCTCTACGCCTTTGAGGTGGAGATCCGCGACGGGGCAGGGGCAACGGTGTGGAAAAATCAGAAATCCTATTACCTCAACAAGACCTTCTGGGACGGGGAGAAGCTGGTCACGGGCCTGGGCACCGTGTGGTCGGGCTGTGACGAGGACAATCCCGCCTACATCATGCCCGAGGGGACATATACCGTCATTCTTCGGGCCATGGGCTTCGGGGACGTGACCGCCGAAGAGGTGGAGCTGCCCATTGTGCTGGACCTCACGCCCCCCGAGCTGCTGTCCTGTGAAGTCATTACCCGGCGCGGCGCTCCCACCCTGGCGGTGACGGTGCGGGACAACCACTACCCCATGCGGGCCAAGCTCTACCGCAATGCCGTGGACGAATACGGGGAGGAGACCTCCCTCTACTGCGACGACCATATGTTCAGCTATGTGGAGGGACGGCGCACCGTGACCCTTTACTATGACCTCACCGGGTACAGCGGAGATTACCTCTACCTCGACCTCTACGACTATGCCCTCAACGAGATGACCTATCGGATCGCGCTGGACGGCCTTGCGTCCTGAACGCCCCGATGAAAGGAAACAGCCCATGAAACATCAGATTTTTCGGGTGACGGCCCTCTGCCTTGCCCTGCTTCTGCTGATGCCCCTCCTTCCCGCCGCGGCGGCGGATGGGGACGCGCAGACCGACGTGATCCTCCTTCTGCGCACCGGGAAGACCCTCGGCGAGCAGGCGGGGGAGCAGGGCATGAGCACCGATGATTTTGCCCTCACCCCCGAAGGAGAGAAGGCCCGGCAGGCCGCCGACGCGGTGCTGGATGCCCTGTCGGCCCATGCCGCCGACCTCTGCTCCGACTATACCGAGCTGGATCGCTTTACCGCCGCCCTCCTGGGGCTGGCTGTCCGTGTGGATGTCCGGGATCTGCCCGCTCTGCGGCGGGCAGGGGACAAGGGCTCGGCAGGGGTGGAGTTTGACCTCCTCGCCCCTGCCCGCTACGATGCCCTGGGGGATGTACTGCCCGATGCCGAAATGAACATTGTGGAAATGCCCCTGGGGGACGTTCCCGCAGACTCCGCCGTCCCCGCCGCGGGAGCAGGGAGCGTCATTGCCGTCATCGACAGCGGCTTCCAGCTGGACCACCCCGGCTTCACGCTGCCCGAGAATACCCCCACCGCCCTGTGGGGAGAGGACCTCGCCGCCCGCCTGGCCCTGATCGGCAAGCCCGATGCCGCCTACAGCGACAAGATTCCCTTTGCCTATACCTACGCCGGGGGCGAGATGGCGGCCAATGCCGCCCACGGCACCCGGGTGGCCGCCCTGGCCGCCGGTTACACCGATACCGCATACAACGGCGAAGCCCCCGGAGCCCAGCTGCTGTGCATGAAGGTCTTTGGAGAGGGACTGGTGGCCGCTGCCGACGAGATCGCCGTGCTCTCGGCCATAGACGATGCCCTTCTGCTGGGGGCGGATGTGATCAACCTCAGCCTGGGCGCCGCGGCAGGTGAGCGTGGGGCGGGGGAAGCCCTTGCCCGGGCCGTGGCAAGCGCCGAGGCCGCCGGGACGGTGATGATCTGTGCCGTGGGCAACCACGGGGAGTCGGGAGAGGGAAGCCTCTTCTACGGCCTCACGGGTCAGTCCCTCTACCCAACCGAATATCCTGCCCGGGGTACGGTGAACACCCCCGCTTCCCTTAGAGGAACGGTGGCGGTGGGGGCGGCGACGGGAAGCCATTCCTCCACCCTGTACTTGATTGACGGGGAGGGGAAGAAGATCCCCTACGCCGATTCCTGCGACGAATTTTTCCTTCTTCCCGACGGCGGGACGGCATCCTTTGCTGCCCTGTTGGGAAAACGCTCCCTGACCTATCTGGCCGTCCCCGGGAAGGGTGAGGCGGCCGATTATGCCGACCTTGACCTGAAGGGGAAGGCGGCCCTGGTGGAGCGGGGGGAGATCTCCTTTGCCGAGAAGGCGGCGGCCGCCGCCGAAGCGGGAGCGATTGCTCTCATTGTGTACGACAACGATCCCGAGACCGACGGCGCCATTCGCATGGAGCTCACCGGTGCCCCCATCCCCGCGGTGATGATCGGCATCGAAGACGGCAAGCGGCTGGCCGCGACGGGGTCGGGCGAGCTGACCTTCCCCGAAGCCGATCCCACGCTGCGGGGCATGACGGCGGGGGGTGTGGCCGACTTTTCCTCCCACGGGATGCGGGAGGACTTCACCCTGGCACCTTCCCTCATCGCCCTGGGGGATAACTTCGTGGGGCTGGATGTGAACTACAGCATGGCACGGCTAAGCGGCACCTCCTATGCCGCGGCTCAGGTCAGCGGTGCTGCTGCCGCCCTGCTCCGCCGGGTGCGGGACGAAGGGCTGGCCGATGCCGTGAATGCCGCGGAGATGGCCGCTCTGCTGCTGCAGAATACCGCCGCGCCCCTGCGGGTGGACGGCGTGCCCGTCTCGGTGCGGGAACAGGGCGCGGGGGTGCTGAACACCGCCGCCGCCATGACTTCTCCCCTGCTGCTGCGGGGCAATGACGGCGGTGCCGTCACCCTCACCGGGGCAGAGAAGCGCTTTACCCTCACCTTCACCGCACAGAACCTCACCGATCATCCCATCAATTTCACCCTCACCGGCGAGGTGTGGGGAGACGCCTATACCCGCCCCGATCTGACGGTGTACAGCCAAAATCCCGGGGTGGAGCCCATGCTCACCGCCCTGGGCTATGACCTCGCCGCCCCGCCCGTATGTACCACGGGGGGGCTGGAGGCGGTGGATGCCGTTCTCACCCTGGGAGAGAGCACCATCGGCCCCGACGGCACGGTGCTGACCCTGGCGCCCAGGGCCACGGCGGAATACCGCATTACCGTGACGGTGACCGATGAAGAATACGCGGCACGGCAGGCGGCATTCCCGAATGGCTTCACCCTGGAGGGGCGCTTCACCCTGGACGTGACCGAAAATCCCCTGGGCAGTGCCCGGGCGCTGACGCTCCCCTGGGCGGCCTTCTGCGGGGACTGGGGAAACACCCCCCTGCTGAGCGGCACACCCTATGACGGCGAGCCCCAGCTCTACAGCGGACAGGTGGTGACCCTGCCTACCCTCAGCGGCGATCATCCGGTGCTGGGAGATCCCACCCCCGAGATGTTTGTGCAGAACGAGATCATTGATCCCGCCCTCTGCACCTTCAACCCCAACTACCTCACCGAGCCCATGTACATCATGCTCTTCCCCCTGCGTCAGATCGCCGGGTGGCAGGCCAGCGTCACCGACAGCGCGGGCACCGAAGTGTACGCCCGCCGCGGCGGCCCCCTGGCCCGTACCTACAGCATGAACGGTGCCTCGGTGGCCTCCCCGGTCCCCCTGTGGGACGGCTGTGCGGGGGATAACCCCGAGTACGTCTGCCCCGACGGGGACTACCGCATCACCCTGACCCTGCAGGGCGCGGC
>JAFTUB010000223.1 GCA_017466495.1 Clostridia bacterium | reverse complement strand
TACCCGTCACACAAATGGGTTATGAGGACTACCCGCAGGCCATCGGCAATGTACTTCGGAAGGTCGCAAAGGAATTCACAGGAGAACTGATCGTCACGGAAAACGGCTATACCTACCGCCGGGAAGATGTGTTCACCATGGATCTGGCGGCGCTGCAGCACGATATTGACCGGGAACTGTATATCCGGGAGCATCTGCGCAGCTGCGCACGGGCACCGCCCGCGATCCCTTTCTCTCCCGTCATTCTCCCGCCCCCTTGCTTGTCTGATGGTTGAGTATATGCACCTTGTCCGTCGGTTATGTCACCCGGGCAACATCGGCACAACGCAAAAAAAGACCGATGGGAAACTCCCATCGGTCTTATTTCAAGTCATGATTGACTTACTTGTACTTGCGCTTTCTGGCTGCCTCGGATTTCTTCTTCCGCTTTACGCTGGGCTTTTCATAGTGCTCTCTCTTGCGAAGCTCAGTGAGGACGCCCGACTTTGCGCACTGTCTCTTAAAGCGACGCAGGGCGCTGTCCAGCGATTCGCCATCTTTAACTCTTACTTCTGCCATTCTTCTTCCCTCCCTCCGCAATGTGCAAGGAGACATAAATCTCTTTTTATATTATACACGATAATCTTTCGGCTGTCAAGAGTTTTTTTCGTATTTTTCGCAGTTTTTTACCGTGCTACGAAATTTACGATCTTACCGGGAACGTAGATCTCCTTCACCAGAGTCTTGCCCTCCAGCTGTGCTGCGATCTTCTCGTCTGCCTTGGCGGCGGCGATAGCGGCATCCTTATCGGCATCGGCGGCGATGCGGATGGTGCCCTTCAGCTTACCGCAGATCTGGACAGCGATCTCCACGGTGGAGTCCACGGTCTTGGCCTCATCCCAGGTGGGCCACTGGGCAACGGCACACAGGGTCTTATTGCCCAGTGCCTCCCACATCTCCTCGCAGAGGTGAGGTGCGAAGGGGCAAAGCAGGCGAACAAAGACACCCAGCTCATCCTTGGTCAGGGAGCCGTGCTCATAGATACCGTTGATCAGCGTCATCATGGCGGCGATAGCGGTATTGAACTTCATCTCCTCGATATCGCCGGTGACCTTCTTCACCGTCTTGTGGAAGAGAGAGGTGATGGCCTCGGTCTCGCCCGTACCCTTCACCAGGTCGGTCAGGCCGGCCACGCGCTCAAGGAAGCGCTTGCAGCCCTTCATGCTGCTCTCGTTCCAGGGAGCGGCGGAAGCATAGTCGCCCATGAAGAGGATATACACGCGCAGAACGTCTGCGCCGTACTCATCCACCACATCGTTGGGGTCGACAACGTTGCCCTTGGACTTACTCATCTTATCGCCGTCGGGACCGAGAATCAGGCCCTGAGCAGTACGCTTGGCATAAGGCTCATCCACCGGCACCTGGCCGATGTCGTAGAGGAAGTGGTGCCAGAAGCGGGAGTAGATCAGATGGCGGGTAACGTGCTCCATACCGCCGTTGTACCAGTCAATGGGCAGCCAGTAGTCCAGTGCTTCCTTGGAAGCAAAGGCCTCAGTGTTCTTGGGATCGATGTAGCGCAGGAAATACCAGGAAGACCCTGCCCACTGGGGCATGGTATCGGTCTCGCGCTTAGCCGCACCGCCGCACTTGGGGCAGGTGCAGTTGACGAAGGAATCGATCTTGGCCAGGGGGCTCTCGCCGCCCTCACCGGGAGCAAAGTTCTCCATATCGGGCAGCCGCAGGGGCAGCTCCTCATAACGAACACCGACCATGCCGCACTTGGGACAATGGATAATCGGAATGGGCTCGCCCCAGTAACGCTGGCGGTTGAAGGCCCAGTCCTTCATCTTGAACTGAACACCGCGCTCACCGATGCCCTTGGCAGAGAGGAACTCGATCATCTTCGAGATGGCCTCGGCCTTGGTGGTGATGCCGTCCAGGAAGTCGGAGTTGACCATCTCACCGTCGCCGGTGTAGGCAGCCTCGGCGATGTTGCCGCCGCGGATAACCTCGATGATGTCGATACCGAATTTCTTTGCGAAGTCATAGTCGCGCTCGTCATGAGCGGGAACCGCCATAATGGCACCGGTACCGTAACCCATCATGACATAGTCGGAGATGTAAACGGGGATCTCTTTGCCGTTGGCGGGGTTGATGACGCGCAGACCATCGATGCGCACACCGGTCTTATCCTTGCCCAGCTGGGTACGCTCGAACTCGGTCTTCTTGGCGCACTCTTCCTTGTACGCATCCAGCTCGGCAATGTTGGCAATGCTGTCGCGGTACTTCTCGATAATGGGATGCTCGGGCGCAATAACCATGAAGGTCACACCGAACATGGTATCAGGACGGGTGGTATAAATGCGCAGGAAGTCGTCCTGTCCGCTGATTTGGAAGTTGGCGAAGGCGCCCTCGGAGCGACCGATCCAGTTTTCCTGCTGCAACTTGATGTTGGGCAGGTAATCCACCTTGTCCAGCCCCTGCAGGAGCTTATCGGCATACTCGGTGATGCGGAGGTACCAAACATCCTTGGACTTCTGCACGATATCGTTGTGGCAGATGTCGCACTTACCGCCCTGGGAGTCCTCGTTGGAGAGGACGACCTTACAGTGGGGGCAATAGTTCACCAGCGTCTTGGCACGGAAGACCAGGCCCTCGTCAAACATACGGCGGAAAATCCACTGAGTCCACTTGTAGTACCCC
This sequence comes from Clostridia bacterium, assembly GCA_017466495.1. Classification (GTDB taxonomy): domain Bacteria; phylum Bacillota; class Clostridia; order Oscillospirales; family CAG-272; genus SIG693. Next base: position 5,371 of record JAFTUB010000223.1, on the reverse strand, counting down.
TCTTCGGTGGTATCCACCACGCGGGACCAGTCAAAGGAGAAGCCCACACGCTTCAGCTGTGCAGTGAATTTCTCAATATTCCGGTCGGTCAGGATGCGGGGATGGGTGTTGTATTTGATGGCAGAGTTCTCGGTGGGCAGACCGAATGCATCAAATCCGATGGGGAACAGCACATTGTAGCCCTGCATTCTGCGCTTGCGGGAGATCACCTCAAGGCCGGAATAAGCCTTGATATGACCAACGTGCATACCCGCACCGCTGGGATAAGGGAACTCCACCAGGCCGTAGAACTTCGGCTTGCTGTGATCCTCGGTTGCACGGAAAACGCCCTCGGTTTCCCATCGGTCCTGCCACTTCTTTTCAATTTCGGTGTAGTTGTACTTCATGTGTCACAAGTCCTTTATTTTTAGAATATTGATTGCAAAATCAGTTCTCTGCACTAAGGTCCACCGGGACAGCATCGCTCCACAGCTTATCGAGATTGTAGAAATCCCGTGCCTCGCGGCCAAAGATGTGCACGATGACAGAACCGTAGTCGATAAGCACCCAGCTGCCGTTGTCCCGCCCCTCGAAGTGAATGGGGGACAGACCGCGCTGGCCGATCTTGAAGTCAACTTCATCAGCCAAGGCCTTGACCTGGGTATTGGAATTACCGGTGCAGAGCACAAAGTAGTCTGCCAGGATGGTTTTATTTTCTACATAAAGGGTTTTGATCTCGCGGCCCTTCTTCTCATCGAGAACCTGGGCGATGGCCTCGGCCAGTGCCTTGGGCGCATTGCTGTCCAGCGCGGGGAGAGTTGCCCATTCGGGGCGGATGACGGTTTCGTCCATAATATTATCCTTTCTGTACGGATTTACATCTTAAGTGCGGGGAATATAAATGCCGGACTGGTTGACTTCCTCGGCAATATATTCCTTGGCAATCTTGGTTTCGGTGCGGTAGATGGCATTGATCTGGCTGTTGGCCGCATTGGTGAAGACCAGATTGCGGTCGAAAATGGAATCGGTGATGTCCTCGGTATACACGTTGAGGAAACGGTTTACCGCATCAAGCGTTCCGACGCGGCTGAGCACAAAGTAAGAGGCATACTCACCCTCGGTGACCAGAATATCCGAGCCGGGCATATTCACCATGACCACGCGGCCCAGATCCAGTTCAAGGGCTTCCTTGGCAAAGAAGACACAGTCGCTCACCGACAGGTTAGTGGTCACATTCTTGATCATCTGCTCCACGGTACCCGTCAGGGTATTGAGGTTGAGATTTTCCTTGTACTGCTTGAGGAAAGCGGACATAAAAATCTTCTGTGCATCGTTGCGTCCGATATCGGCCTGTACATAGCCGGCGCGGAAGCGGACAAAATGCTCAGCCTGTTCACCGTTGAGGTGATGAGGGCCGGCCTTGAGATTGATCACCAAGTCCTGGTCGGGATCGTTGTATTCCATATCGGCGGAAATGTTGATATCCACACCGCCGATCAGATCTACCATCGCCCGCAGCATATCTAAGTCAACCAGCACGTAATAGTCCAGCTTGATGGCCAAATTCTGCATCAGATAGTCCATGAAGCTCTTCATTGCCCCCTTGTAGTCATAGCCGTTCCGAGACAGCGCACAGGGCAATACACCATTGATTTTATGGTAGGTCTTCCAGGCGTAGGTAGAGTAGCTGTCACGGGGGATCTGCACCAGATTGAGGGAATTGTTCTTGGTATCAAAAGAAGCGAGGATGATCACATCAGTATTCACCGCCACACGGTCATGACCGGCAATGAGGAAGTTGTAGACTCCCTCCCGGCGGACATATTCCACCGGATCCTGCTTGCCTGCAGGTACCGAGGTTTCCACCGGTTCTCCCTTTTCATCGGTCTCCTGAATGGGCTCAGTGGTTACCGCCGCGGGATCATCCTGCCAGGGAAGGCTATGATCCACCTCGGGAGGGCGGAGGAAAAGACTGCAGGCCACCACAATGGCACACACTGCAAAGATCAGAATCACGGTCACCTCAATCGCAACCGCCCATTTACTTTGGGCAGGCTTTCTGCGATTGGGACTTTTTTTTGTTTTGCTCATATTCAAATCCCTTTTCAGCGATTATTCAAGCATACTGTTTCGGGTACGCAGGGTTTCTTCGTCAATATAGGCCCCTCGTTCCAGCAGGTGGGCGATGGTCTGCTCTGCCTCACGCCGCACAAATCGGCGCAGGTGAGCCAAACGCGCATCCACAGACATGGAGGCAGGATCGGCGGCCCAAAATTCTCTCGCCAGGTCACGGCAGGCGGCGTGCCTGCGGCCGGGCTCGATATAGTCGGCCAGGTAGATGATCTGCGTTTCCACCGACATCTCTGCCCCTCCCGTGGTATGACGGCGAACTGCATCCACCACAATGGGATCGGCAAATTCGGCATAGGCGGGGTCATTTTCGATCATGGCCGCAGCAGAGAGGGCATGAAGCGTGGGGGATTCTGCACGGCTGTCTACCATTATAGCAGATTCCCCAAGAATTTTCAACTGTTTTTCGCAGGAATATTCTTTTGTTGCGTCATGCAAAAGTGCTGCGGCGCGAAGGCGGCAGAGAGATTGGGGCGCACACAGAGCACCGATCCGCAGTGCGGTCTGCTCAACTCCGAGGGTATGGGCATAGCGCGCCGGAGACATGGTGGCCTTTAAGCGTTCACGCAGGCAGTTCAGAGATTCCGGGGTGATGTTCCCCGCCTGAGGCCATGCATACAGGTTGTTTTCTTTGATATAAGCGGCAACATCTTCGGGCAGATAAGACGAAAGATCGCCTCCTGCCGAGGCGATGCCCCGCAGCTCGGTGGAGGAAAGCACCACCACCCGCTCATCCATTAGACGGATCTTTGCCCCAAAATGTTCCCGATACAGCGAAATTTTCTCCTCGATCTCCTCTGCTCTTGCCGTATCCAGCTCCCGGCGGACGCACACGATCTCGGCCATGGCAAAGATCTCCTCCGCCCGAAACCATCGGTCAAGGGTCAGAAACATATCGGTTCCCACCAACAGTACCAGCTGTCGATCGGGGGCGGAAAAATGCTCCAGAGTTAGCACCGTGTAGCTTTTCCCCGGCCTTGTCATCTCCCAGTCCGACACCTCGGTGCGGGGAAGATCGGCAAAGGCAAGCCGGGTCATGGCCAAGCGGTGATCGGGGGACTCATCGGAATCAAGGGTCTTGTGCGGGGGGACTCCCGCAGGAAGAACCAGAAGGCGATCCACCCCTGCCTGCTCCAGGAGCAGGCGTGCGGCGGAGAGATGGCCGTTGTGAGGGGGCGAGAAGCTCCCCCCATAAATGCCGATGCGCTCCATCCGTTATCTGACCAGCTCGATGCGCTTGTGCTTTTCCGACTCGCGGTAGAGCACAAAGCGGGTGCCGATGACAGCCACCACATCAGCACCGGTGGCTTCTGCCAGGGTGTCGGCGGCTTCTCTGGGGGTATAGTCGCTGTTCTCCAGCACGCGGAGCTTGATCAGTTCCCGGGCCTCCAGGGCATCGGAAACGGTGGTGATAAGGTTTTCGGTAACGCCCCCCTTGCCCACCTGCATAATGGTGTCAATGGGATTGGCCAGTGCACGGAGCTGTGCACGCTGTTTGCTTGTCAACATAGTATATCCTTTATTCCGTTGTTTTTTTCAGATATTTTTCTGCCCGTTCCGCAAACCGGGGCGCAAAAGCAGCCAGGGCACGGGCACGGTGGGAAATCCGATTCTTCTCTTCCCCGCTCAGCTGGGCAAAGGTCTTCCCAAGCGGGGCGTAGAAAAAGAGCGGATCGTAACCGAATCCCCCCTCACCCCGAGCCTCAGTAAGAATCTCACCGGGGCAGCGACAGGTGCAGGTAAAAGAAGATCCGTCGGGAAAGGCACAGGCCATAGCGCAGACAAAAGCGGCAGTGCGAAGTGCACCGGGACGGGAAGCCAACTCTCGCAGAAGCTTGGCATTGTTGGCAGCATCGTCCCCATGCTCACCGGCATAGCGGGCCGAGTAAACACCGGGAGCGCCGCCCAGGGCATCCACCGTAAGACCGGAATCATCGGCAATGCCGATATATCCCAGCCGTGCAGCGGCACGGGCCTTGATGAGTGCATTCTCCTCGAAGGTATCTCCATCCTCGGGAATATCATCGGGAAGTCCTGCCTCTCCTGCGGAAAGCAGGATCAGATCGGGACATACGCGGGTGAGAATATCCCGCAGCTCGGCAATTTTCTTGCGGTTGTGAGAAACAAGTACGGCTTGCATAAACATCCTTTCGGTCGGATGACCATATCAAAAATCAGTTAAAGAGCGCATCCACAAACTCGGCGGCGTTAAAGGGCTGGAGGTCGTCGATCTTCTCGCCGACGCCGATGAATTTCACGGGAATTCCCAATTCCTTCTTGATGGCAAAGACGATGCCGCCCTTGGCGGTGCCGTCCATCTTGTTGAGGGTAAGGCCGGTGATGTTGGCGGCCTGCTTGAATTCCTTGGCCTGCATAATGGCGTTCTGTCCCGTGGTGGCATCCAGCACTAGCAAAGTCTCGCGGGAAACACCGGGCAGCTCGCGGTCAATGACTCGGTTAATTTTGGCCAGCTCGTCCATGAGGTTCTTCTTGTTGTGCAGACGGCCCGCGGTATCCACGATTAGTACATCGCTATTATGGGAACGGGCATAGCCGATGGCATCATAAACCACCGCCGCGGGATCGGAACCCTCGCTCTGCTTGATCAGGGGCACATCGGCCCGCTCACACCAAACGGCCAGCTGGTCAATGGCGGCGGCACGGAAGGTCTCGGCGGCGGCAACAGCAACCTTCTTCCCCTGCTCCTTCAGCCGTGCGGCCATCTTACCGATGGAAGTGGTCTTTCCCGCACCGTTGACGCCGATCACCAGCACCACGGCGGGCGTATTATCCAGGCAAAGTGGCTCCCCTTCCCCGATCATACCGCAGAGGATCTCGTGCAGAGCGGCCATGGCATCATCCCTCTCGGTGAGTCTGTCAGCCTTGATGCGCGCACGCAATGCTTCAATGATCTCCTCGGTAGCGGTTGCGCCCACATCCGCACAGATGAGCACCTCCTCCAGCTCCTCCAGCATATCCTCGTCCACCCGGACGAAGGCGCTGAAGACCTGGTTGATCTGCCCCACAAAGGCGTTCTTGGTCTTGGCAAGACCCGCCTTGAGTTTATCCAAAAATGCCATCCCAGTCTTCTCCTTTTTTCTCGATATCGTCGATATTCAGCGTCAGCACGCGGGAAATACCCCGCTCGGGCATGGTGACACCGTACAGACAGTCAGCCACCTCCATGGTACCGCGGCGGTGGATGATGAGAATGAACTGCGTCTCTCCGTTGTAACGCTTGATGTACTCGGCCAGACGGGCC
>JAFTUB010000222.1 GCA_017466495.1 Clostridia bacterium | reverse complement strand
GGCCCTTGCCCGGAAGGCTCAGGAAATGATTCGCACCATCATTACGCAGGAGGAGGACGCACATGGCATTTGAAGGACTTACTTCCAAGCTCTCCGGCGCGCTCTCCCGGCTGACGGGACGGGGCAAGCTCAACGAGCAGACCGTCAAGGAAGGCATGCGGGAAATCAAGCTCGCTTTGCTGGAAGCCGACGTTAACTTCAAGGTCGTCCGGGAATTCATCAAAACCGTTACCGAGCGTGCTGTGGGTGCCGAAGTGCTGGAAAGCCTTGTCCCCGCACAGCAGGTTGTCAAAATTGTCAACGAAGAGCTGACCAACATGATGGGCGGCTCACAGAGCAAGCTGCAGATTTCCTCCCGTCCCCCTACGGTGGTCATGATGGTGGGTCTGCAGGGCGCAGGTAAGACTACCCACGCCGGCAAGCTGGCCGGAATGTACAAGAAGCAGGGCAAGCGCCCTCTGCTGGTGGCCTGCGACGTCTACCGTCCCGCCGCCATCAAGCAGCTGGAGATCCTGGGTGAAAAGCTGGAGATCCCCGTCTTCTCCATGGGTGATCAGGTATCCCCCATTGAGATTGCCAAGGAAGGTCTTCGCCACGCCGAACGCCATGGACACGACATGGTCTTCATCGATACGGCAGGCCGTCTGCATATCGACGAGGGACTGATGGCAGAGCTTCAGGGCATCAAGGCTGCGGTGAACCCCACCGAGATTCTCTTGACGGTGGACGCCATGATCGGTCAGGACTCGGTCACGGTTGCCCAGTCCTTCAACGAGCAGCTGGAGGTCACCGGTGTGATCCTCACCAAGCTGGACGGCGACACCCGCGGCGGTGCGGCACTTTCCATCCGTCATGTCACCGGAAAACCCATTAAGTTCATTGGTGTGGGTGAGAAGCTGGATGCCATTGAACCCTTCCATCCCGACCGTATGGCCTCCCGTATTCTGGGTATGGGAGATGTACTCTCTCTGATCGAGAAGGCCGAGCAGGCCTTCGATGAGAAGAAGGCGGCAGAACTGGAGAAAAAGCTTCGTCAATCCACCTTCACCCTGGACGATTACCTCGACCAGTTCCAGCAGATACGCAATATGGGCTCGCTGGAGTCGATCCTTTCCATGATGCCGGGCATGAAGCCGGGGGCTCTCAAGGATGCGAAGATCGACGAGAAGGCAATGGGCCGGGTTGAAGCCATTATCCGCTCCATGACCGTGGCCGAGCGTACCAAGCCCGAGATCATCGGTGCTTCCCGCAAGAAGCGCATTGCGGCGGGCAGCGGCACCTCGGTGGAGGAGGTCAATCGCCTGCTCAAACAGTTCGACCAGATTCAAAAGCTCATGAAGCAATTCTCGGGCGGCGGCAAGAAGGGCCGCTTCGGCAAGATGAAAATTCCGTTCTAAACCGGATTTTTATAAATAATTATTTTATATTTTTGGAGGATACTACCATGGTAAAGATGAGACTGAGAAGAATGGGTGCAAAGAAGGCTCCCTTCTACCGCGTTGTGATCGCTGACGGCCGCTCTCCCCGCGATGGCCGCTTCATCGACGAGATCGGCTACTACAACCCCCTGACCAACCCCATCGAGATCAAGATCGATGCCGAGAAGGCAAAGACCTGGCTCGCAAACGGCGCACAGCCCACCGAGACCGTTAAGTCCCTGCTCAAGAAGTCCGGCATCGTTGACTGATCGCCCATCGGTGACAGATGATGTTGGATCTGCAGCAGATTCTGGCCGATATTGCTCGTGCCATTGTGGATGATCCCGATTCGGTTGCGGTATCCATGACCGAAACGGATCACACCATTCTGCTTGAGCTGAATGTCGCGCCCGATGATATGGGTATGGTAATCGGCCGCAACGGCCGCATTGCCAAAGCGATTCGCACAGTGATCAAGGCCGCTTCCAACGAGTGCGGCAAGAAGGTTTCTGTGGAAATCAAATAAGCGAGAGGGACGTTTTCGGGCGTCCCCTCTCTTTTTCTTGGAGGTAATATGCCAAACGCCGCCATATGGGCGCGGATGCGCGCTGTGGGTGCAGAGCCCTCTCTTTTTTCCGCGGAGGAGTTGGAGTTGATCTCTCGGACAGCAGAAACAGGGGATTTTCACCTTCCCTCTTCACCGTCCTGTGAGATTCCTCTCCGGGCAGAACTGTCTTCTCCGGTGAAACAGATCGCCGATGCCGCCCAGGTATGCCTGGACGCCGTTGGACCATGTCTGCCTGTCATGCAGAACACGCTGCGGGCGTCTGCGGCGACTGCTGCCGGTAAGCTCAGCCGGGCTTTCCCGGTATTTCGAGAGGAAATATACCGACTCTTGCGGCAGGATGAGGAACATCGTGACGCGCTGCTGGCGGCAGTATCGTCCTGTCGGCATGAGGAGCGGCAGCTGGTCTGCCTGCACATTGCCGCCCGCATTTCCCACCGTGAAAACGATGCCGCCGCGCTCTGCCTCGCCTTGGAAAAGTGCGAGAAGAAGGTACTACTGTTCACCGCCGCCCTGGAGAAGCTGGAGCGGGAAATGGAGGGAATATCCGCGCTGTGTGAGGCCTTCATCCCTGCCCTGCTCGATACTGCCGAGCCTCTGTTCGATCCTGCAGCGGGAAGGCCCTTCTCGCCCGCAGACTTCCGTGCTGCCGCCCTGGCCCTGCGGGATGCCTGCACGCAACTGATAAACGACAAGGAGGAAATGTGATGTACATCGATCCCACTCTCTACACAGAAGCGCCCGCCGACAGTACAGGGCGTGAGGAAAAGGAACTGGCTTGCTATGCGCTCTTGCAGAAGCTGGGCATTCCCTTTGCCCGCGCGGATCACGATCCCGCCGACACCATTGAGCTGTGTCATGAGATCGAAAGCCTGCTGGGAGCATCCATCTGCAAGAATTTGTTCCTCTGCAATGCCCAGAAGACGGCGTTTTATCTGCTGATGATGCCCGGGGACAAGCCCTTCCGCACCAAGGATCTGTCGAAGCAGATCGGCTCGGCGCGGCTTTCCTTTGCGCCCCCCGAACCTATGCTCCGCTGCCTGAACATCACCCCCGGTTCGGTGAGTGTTCTCGGCTTGATGAATGACCGGGATCGGGAGGTTCGCCTGCTCATTGACCGGGATCTGACAGCGCAGGAATATGTGGGCTGTCACCCCTGCGTCAACACGGCGACGCTGCGCCTGCGTACTGCCGATTTGCTGGGGAAGCTTCTGCCGGCGCTGGGGTATGTGCCGACGTTTGTTGAATTATAATATGGAGAAGGAGGAGCCTTTTGAAAAAGGCTCC
>JAFTUB010000017.1 GCA_017466495.1 Clostridia bacterium | reverse complement strand
ACGGGGGACTCTGTTTTTAGGGATTGACGAAGCGGACTTCCTTCATGGTGATGTCGTCGAGGGGCTTGTCGTTGCCGTTTACAGGCTGCGCCGCAATCCAGTCCACCGTCTCCATGCCGACGATGACCCGACCGAAGGCGGCGTAATCGCCGTCCAGGTTGGATTTGGTTTCGTGCATGATGAAGAACTGGGAGGAGGCGGTGTTGTTGTCATGCAGCTGCCGCGCCATGGAGACAACCCCACGTTCGTGGCGAAGAGGGTTGGAAATGCCGTTGGAGCCGAACTCGCCGACGATGGGCTCGCCGGAGCCGCCGAAGCCGGTGCCCTCGGGGTCGCCGCCCTGCTCCATGAAGCCCTGCATCACGCGGTGGAAGATAATGCCGTCGTAGAAATGCTTGCTGACCAGCTTTTTGAAGTTCTCCACCGTGATCGGAGCAATGTCGGGGTAGAGCTCAATGACAATGATCCCGCCGTTTTCCAGCTCGATCTGCACGAAATCAGTGGGGGTGTCCACGGGCTCCAGCCGCGTGGTATAGACCTCATCGGGGGTGGTCACAGCAGGTGCGCAGGCGGCAAGAAGGGCAGTGCAAAGCACCAAAAGAATACAGAATAAACGCTTCATATTATCTCCGTTCTGCGGCAGACTCTGCCGCGGGTATTTTCTATAGCCTATCAAAAAACAGCGGATTTGTCAAGGGGAATGGCGGCATTCCCTGGCTGTCAGGATAAAATATTCCCCACCGGCATATACTGAATGCAGTATTTTGCGGGAGGGATGGTATGCAGAACGGCAGAGAAAACGTGCTGTTTCGCCGTGCGGCATGGGTGATTGTTGCGTCGGGGGCCGTGGCGGGGGGATATTGGCTGATCCGCGTGGGACTTCCCCTGCTGCTGCCCTTTTTGCTTGCTTGGGGGATGGCGCGGATCCTGTACCCCCTGGCCGAGAAGATGCACACCCACACCCACATTCCCAAGCGGGTGTGCGCCTTTTTTCTCATGCTGCTGACGCTGCTTTTGCTGGGGCTTTTAATCACGCTTGCGGTCAATCGCCTGGTATTTGAGCTGCAGCGTCTCTTCGACTGGCTGGAGGGGGAAGGGGGAGCCGCCATTTCCGGGGCGCTTACCGATATCCGTACCTGGTTTTCGGGGCTGTCCCGGCGATTCCCCTTCCTTTCCCGCATTCTGCGAACAGATCCTTCTGGTGGCTTTGAACAAACGGTTGCCGATATGCTGGGACAGATGCTCACTGAATTCAGTGGCCGCATTCCTGCGTGGATCGCGGCGGTTTTACGGGGGCTTCCCGCTATCCTTCTGTTTGTGGCGGCGTGGATTTTGGCCTGCTTCTACTTCTGCCTTGACCTGGAGCGCATCCATGCCGCGCTGCGGAATCTAATACCCTCGCGGTGGAGGGGCGGGTTGGGCGAGCTGCGCCGCCGCGCTGCAGGGACGGCTCTGCGCTGGCTGCGGGCCTATCTGCTCCTGCTTGCCCTGACCTTCGGGGAGCTTTTGGTGGGCTTTTCGGTGCTGGGGGTGGAGTATGCCTTTCTGCTGGCGCTGCTCATTGCCCTCATTGATGTGCTGCCTGTTTTGGGGGTGGGTACGGTGCTGGTCCCCTGGGCGCTGGTTGTTCTGATCGGAGGAGAGTATCGCCTTGCCCTGGGGCTGATCGTGCTCTACGCCGTGATCCTCATTGTCCGACAGATCGCCGAACCTCACATTGTGGGCGGCAGCATCGGCCTGCATCCCCTGCTGACCCTGGCGGCCATGTATATCGGCTTTCGACTCTTTGGGGTGGCGGGGATGCTCCTTTCCCCGGCCGTCGCGCTGGCCGTCAGTCTGCTTGCCTCCTCGCCGCCGAAGCCTTAAATCTTCGCCCATTTCTTGACTTTTGGGCAAAAAAGTGGTATGATATAGGCATATTTTGGCGGGAATGCCCTGCGGAAAGAGAGGAAAAAGCATGAACAATACTGCCGCAGAACGTCCGGCTGCAGAATCGAAAAAGAAAAATAAGGTGCCCGCCTATACCCGCGGGGAGGAGATCTTCAACATGGTCTCCCATATTGCGGGGGGAGCAATGGGGATCACCGCCACCGTGCTCTGCGTCATTATGGCGGCACTGCACCATAACGTTTGGGGCGTAGTGGGCGGCGCCATTTTCGGCGGCACGATGATTCTGCTCTACACCATGTCCAGTATCTACCACGGCCTGTCGCCCCGACTGACGGCGAAGCGGGTCTTCCGCATCATCGACCATTGCTCCATCTTCCTGCTCATTGCCGGAACCTATACCCCCATTGCTCTGTGTAATCTGCGGGAGTACAGCGCTCCCGTGGGCTGGACCATCTTTGGATGCGTATGGGGAATGGCGGCCCTGGGAATTACCCTCAACGCCATCAATCTTGAGCGGTTCAAGGTGTTCTCCATGATCTGCTACCTCGGTATGGGCTGGTGTGTGCTGGCGGCGGTTAAGCCCACCATCGAATCCATTGAGCTGGGCGGTCTGATCTTCCTCCTACTGGGGGGAATCGCCTACACTGTCGGCGCGCTGATCTATGGGTTGGGAAAGAAGTCGGGACGCCGCTATGTGCATTCGGTCTTCCACCTGTTTGTGGTGCTGGGCAGCCTGCTCCAGTTTTTCTGCATTCTGTTTTATGTGATGTGATAGGATAAGTCCCAATTCGATATTGTGTTCCCGGACTATGATAATGTGTTCGATAAATAAGAATTTGCAGGTGAGATAATGATTATATTGATTACAGGGGCATCCCACACAGGAAAAACAGCACTTGCACAGCAACTGCTTGAAAAATATAAATATCCATACTTATCCATGGACCACTTGAAGATGGGCTTAATTCGTAGTGGAAACACAAGCCTCACACCGATAAGTGATGATAGCGATTTGACTTCATACCTGTGGCCGATTGTACGTGAAATAATAAAAACCGCTATTGAAAACAAGCAGAACTTAATTGTTGAAGGTTGCTATATTCCGTTCGAATGGCAAAAGGACTTTGACTCCGACTATCTTGAAAACATCAAATATTTCTGCCTCGTAATGAGTGAGGAATATATCAGAAACCACTTTGCTGACATAGAGAAATATGCAAATACCATTGAAAATCGTTTGGATGATGAATGGTGTACAATGGAAAGCGTATTGGCAGACAATGCAGGAATGTTAGAGCTCGCACAGAGGTATAATGTGAACTATATACTCATTGAACACAAATACGAAATCAATATTGATTTATAACAAAAAATTTCAATTTATCGTCCCTTTTCCCTTTGTTGTTTATGGGAACCCAAAAGATAATTGGGAGTAGGATAAAAATTCGCACCGAAAAATTTCGGTGCGAATTTTTATCAAAAACCTTAACCGAGTCCGTGATCCGATACTATATGAGTGAAAGCTTTCAACCTGTGAGGGAAAACCATGACTGAAAACGTTGCCGCGGGGCTGATCTCGCAAAAACTGGATGCCATCTATGGCTACGCCTATGCCCGCCTGTATGATAAGGATCAGGCGGAGGATCTCGCCGCCGAGATTGTCTGTGCCATGTTGGAATCGGCGAAAAATTGTCGGGACGACCGTGCCTTTTGGGGCTATGCCTGGAAGATCGCCGAGAATACCTTCCGCAAATTCATCCGCCGCAAAGAGCTGTGCCGATGCGCGGCAGAGCCGGAGGCAGATGCGGTGGGCGTCTATGTGCCATCGGCCGAAACGGTGTATCTGGAGCGGGAGGAGGAGGCCGAAAACCTCTATCTGCTCCGCCGGGAACTGTCCCTGCTGAGCCGCCGCTATCGGGAGATCTGCGTGGCGCACTATGTGGAAAACAAAAGCTGTTCCCTCATTGCCAAAGAACAAAACATCAGCGTGGAGATGGTGAAATATCACCTGTCCCGCACACGGAAACTATTGAAGGAAGGGATCACAATGACAAGAAAATTAGGAGAGAAGAGTTATAACCCCGGGGTGTTCCGGATGGATTTTTGGGGCGACCGCAACTGTTTCGGCGACCTGCTTCGCCGCAGACTGCCCGGTTCAATTTTGCTGGCGGCCTATGAAGCGCCCATGACCGCGGAGGCGCTGTCGGTGGAACTTGGCGTGGCCATGCCTTACCTGGAGGAGGAACTGGAAAAACTGGAAGCGGTGGGCGTGCTGAGCAGGGAAGGGAAGAAATACCGCACGGCTCTGGTGATCATCACCGATGCATACGAGACCGAATTTACAAAACAGACTGCAGGGCTTTATCACAGCGTGGCCGAGTCGGTGTTCGCCGACACCCAGGCACTTCTCCCCCGGGTGCGGGAGTTGGACTTTGCCGGCCGAGATTACGACGATAATCGCCTGATGTGGTGTCTCTTGAACATCGCTATGGTGAACGGCTTCAATCTGGCTCAGGAGAAGTCCCCCTACGGTGAGCCCAAGAAGCTCGCCCCTGGCGGGAGGGGATGGATTTTCGGCTATGACAATAACTTCAAGCATCATCACTTCCACGGTGTCAGCATGGAGGTACCCAATCCCGCCGGAACGGCATGGTTCTCCGCCGAGAACTACCGTGTCATCTCGCCCTGTCAGGTCTACGATCATCAGAATTTTGCCAAAAAGGCTGAGGTCATATGGTCCGCCGTGCTGGGGGAACGTGCGGACAAACATAACGAAACGCTGCCTTGGCTCATCGAACACGGTTTCGTTACCTGCCGGGATGAGCGTCTTGCCGCAAACTTCCCGGTTTTTTTCGAGGGAGTGTTTGAGGAGCTCTGCACCATCCTGCGCCCCGTCACCGAGCAGGTGGCGACCTGCATGATCGACATCTCCCGCCGCGCAGAGGAGTTGCTGACCCCGCAGGTTCCCGCCGCTGTGCGGGATCAGTGCGGCGATATTGCTAAGATCCACCACCGCCTTGATGTGTCGGCATTTTTGATGGAAGATCTGCTGGCGACGGGCAAGCTGCAGCTCGCCGCACCCAACACTCCATTGTGCGTCTGGGGCGTTTACCGCTAAACAGAACAAAGGGACTGCGCCCGGCGCAGTCCCTTTCTTTATTTAAGGCAGCTCCACGGTAACGCAGAAGCTGTCACCGTCCAGGGTCAGGTCAAATCGCCCGCCGCAAAGCTCGGTAAAGCTCTTGGCAATGGGCAGTCCCAGGCCGTTGCCCTCGGTGGAACGGTTTTTGTCGCCCCGTACAAAACGGGCGAGGATCTCATCAGCGGTGAAGTCGATATACTCCCGGGAGGTGTTCTTCACCGTCACCCGCCATACCGACCGTCCGTCGGCCCACTTTGCCTCCCCCAGGGTGAGAAAGACCCGTGAGCCCTCAAGAGAGTAGCGCAGGGCATTCTCCAGCAGATTGGCAAAAACGCGGTAGAGCTTTGTCCCGTCGTTGTTCAGGGGGCATTCGTGGTCGGGGAGACTGGCAACCACCGTCACCGGAGCGGCGGCAATGGCGTCGGCCTGCTCAGCCAGCAGCTGATTGAGCAGACGGGTCAGATCCAGCGGCTCAATGTCCAGTTCCAGGTCGTTTGTGGTCGCCTTGGTCAGGGTAAACAGGTCCTTGATTAGGCCATTCAACCGTGCACTCTTTTGAGAGATCACCGCCACATAATCGGCGGCCTCATCGGGAAGTCCCTCCACCCCGGCCAGCAGATCGGTGTACCCCACAATGGAGGTCAGAGGTGTCTTGAGGTCATGGGAGATGTTGGTGACCATCTCGATCTTGGTGCGTTCGCTCTTGGTGCGCTCGGCCACCGCTGTTTCAATGCCGGCGTAGATTCCCTCCAGCGCCTCAGCGTAGGGAGCGATGCGGTGATCGGCGGGGATTTCGGGGGCAGGCCCGGCCCGGCCGTCCCGAATGTCACAGATTCGCTCCATCACCGCGGCTATGTCGGTGTAGTCTTCGTTTCGCGAACGGAAGAAGAACAGAGTAAAGGCCACCGCGCCCACAACGCACAACAGCAGACAGGAGAAACAGAGCAGGGTGGACAGAGGATGGTAGCTGTGCAGAAGAATCAGCAAGGCGATCAGCCCGACCGCTACGCACAGGAGAAGGGGCAGGAGCAAGTACAGCTCTCGCCGTGCCATGGCCTTGTGCAGTGGAAGCCGATTGGCCCGACGGCGGATGAGCTTCACTGCGCTGGTGACGGTATTGCAGGTGAAGGTGCGCCAACCGTTTTGATGCAGATCCACGATGATACAGTAGAACCAAAACCAGGCGGTGGAGACGAGCAGAGTATAGCCCACGGCTTCGTCCCCTTCCGAAATGACCAAGGCATAAAACAAAGCGGCGAAGAAGAGGATCAGAAGCCGCGCTTCGATCCAAATGCGGCCGATGAGCCGGCCAACGGCGGTATCGGCGGCCGCTTTACTGCGGTGGTCGATGATGACCCCCACAAAGAGACCGATGATCAGCATGAGCAGGGCCGCAATGCCCCATACAATGGCGCCGTAGACATAGATGGACTGCTGTCCGCCAGCCAGCTGCCCCAGCCGACCGTCCAAAATGCGTCCGCTGGGCTTGAGGACAATGAGGGCATCGGGATCAAGCTCCCGCAGGAGACTGTTTCCCCGACCAAAGAGATTATCGGTATCCCGCAGGTATTCCCGCAGAGGAACGTAGTCCCGGGCGGGATAGCCCAGGATGTCGGTACCGGGGATTACGATGACATTGTTCACAGCATTTTGGCCGGGCCCCACAACGTACAGCTCTCCCGCAGACCAGATCAGGGCATAGTTCCAGTCCTCCCCGGTTCCCCCGTCAAGGACGCGATCACCCAGGACAACATGATAGCTGATGTTTCCCTGGAGAGTATCCTCGGCCAGGGCACTTCCCATGAAGGCGGTGGGATAGTGGTCGGGGGCAAGGGGATCGACGATTTGCGCCGAGGTGGTGCCGGGGATTCCCGTGATTTCTTCCGGCACTGTTGTGACGGCGAAGCGGTCGGCATCATCCGGGGGGGCAATTTCTGTTTCGCCGTACTCTTCCTCGGGCACCTCATCCATGAAGCGAAAATCGTTGATATAGCAGTAGTCCTCTTCGTCGTACACCACCAGAGGCGTGATGCCGGTGATGACTTCGTTCAGATATTCCACATACTGAAGCATATCATGCCAGTAGATATCCGAATCGTGATATTCAAAGGATAAAGCGTGGGGGATAAAACGCAGGATGGCTGAACGGTGCTCGTACAGCTCACCCCCGAATCCCAACGCGAGGGCGACACTGCCAAACAGCAGAGTCATCGCCAGGGCGAAGCAGATCCAGGCCCGCACAGGATGCAGTCGGCGGCCTGCCTGCTCACTTTTTGTCAATTTTGTATCCAATTCCCCACACCACCTTCAAATATTCGGGTTCCCTGGGATTGAGCTCGATCTTCTCCCGGATTCGGCGGATGTGTACCATCACCGTGTTTTCGCAGGAGTAAGAAGGCTCGTTCCAAACCCGTTCGTAGATTTCCTCCGCGGCATAGATCCGCCCCGGCGTACTCATGAGCAGTTCCACTATTTTGGTCTCGGTGGAGGTCAGGTGTACCGCCTCGCCCCGCACCGTAAGATTTTTCTCATCCTTATTGTAAACCAAATCCCCCACCGTCAGCGTATGGTCGGGCTGTGTGTTCACACTGCCCAGTGTCAGATAGCGGCGCAGCTGTGCCTGGACCCGTGCCACCAGTTCTTCGGGTTTGTAGGGCTTGGCAATGTAATCGTCTGCGCCCATGGAAAGCCCCAGGATTTTGTCCGAGTCTTCGGTCTTGGCCGACAGCAGGATCACAGGGATGTTTTTGGTGGTGCGGATCTTCATCAGCGCAGATAGCCCGTCAAGATTTGGCATCATAATGTCCAGCAGGATCAGATGCAGAGGTGTGGTGGCCACAATGTCCAGGGCGTCCAGGCCGTTGTGCGCCGTGTAAAGGCGATACCCCTGCTTGCTCAGTAGTAGGGAGATTGCCCGTACAATATCGTGATCGTCATCTACAATCAATATAGAAGGCTGCATCTCAGTGTTCTCCTTTCTGTAATTCGGCTTCCACATCCCCAAGGAAGGTCTCCCACGCAGCGGGGTCCTCCACAAACCAAAGCGGACAAGCCTTGCCGGTGATGTCATGGTGGCGGATCACCGCGTCAGCGCCAAAGCCGCATTCCCGACAAAGCCAGGCCGTAAGCCGTACCAAGGAAGCATAAGAGGCGTCGGTGAACACACCGCTCTCGTCGGGATGACAGACTTCAATGGAAATGGTATCGGCATTCCGGTGATTGCTGGCAGAGGATTTTTCGTGAAGTGGAACGCACTGAATGATCTCCCCCTCCAATCCCACCACGAAGTGTGCACTGACCGTGGTGTCGGGATTGTTGAAGTAATTGCGGTTCTGCGCTGCAGTTGTCCCGGGGTTGCCAATGTAATGGATGACGATTCCGGTGAGTCCCTCCAGAGAGATCCCCCGCCGCGCCGCGCCGTTGACACGAATGATGTCTTCGTCGATCCATGCGGGAATCTCGACTCGCCGCATGGCCGAAACCTCCTTCGGCTCCCCCATGCGCCGTGCCAAGGTAAGCCCGAGCGGGATGGAGACAGCCAGCAGAAAAACAGCCAATGCGATGACCGTGAAGCGTCGAATACGTGCGGATCGGAAATGAAGCATGAGTAACCTCCGGGAAGTGAAATCGGATGTTCCCATTGTACCCGATTTCCGGCAATTTGTCAATTTGTACGCCGCATTTATAGCGTAACAAATAAATGTGAAGAACTTTTGGACGAAATTCTTGCAAAATTCTTACTTTTCCATCGGTAATTCGGCCAGAACTTCCAAAAAAGGTAAAAAACAAAAAAATATGCATAATCCCCTTGACAAAACGAGAACAATATAGTAAAATGATAAGGCTCACCGCGGGACGGCGGTCGGGGGCTGAAAAAACTTTTGAAAAAGTTTCAAAAATCCCTTGACAAAGGCCCGGCGGTGTGGTATAATAATCGAGTCGCGCCGAGGAAGGATCCGAGGAGCGGCAAGAGAGATCGGTCATTGAAAATTGAACAACAACAAGAGTACAAAGCATATTT
>JAFTUB010000221.1 GCA_017466495.1 Clostridia bacterium | reverse complement strand
GGTTCAGAGCATGTCTGAATTCCTGGATTGCGAGGATACCGTTGTTGTTTTCGCTGTTCTTCAGGGTGCTGAGGTTGGAGTACAGCTGCATACCGAAGGTACCGGTAGAGGTGGCGGTGAAGGAAACGTACTTGGAGTCGAGGTACTCACCTACGTTCTCGGTCTGGAGCTCTGCATCGTCGTAAGAACCGTTCAGGAAGCCCATCCATCTGGTGGCGAACTCTTCAACCTTACGGCAGTTGATGGCGCTGATGTTGTACTGGTTTGCGTACTGGTCGAGGTTCCAACCGTACCAGTACTCGTTCTTCACGAGCTTGTAGTGAGAGCCTGCCTCAAACTCAGCGAGCTTGTAGGGACCCCAGCTAGCGGTGGTCTCGAGAGAAGAGTTGTAGTTAGAGGTCCAGAGGGTTGCACCGTCAGCGGGAGCAATCTTGCAGGACTCATAGAGATCCTTCTTTACAACAGGGAGGCTGGAGAAGTAGTAGGGAGCCCAAACAGAGAGGCTGCCGTCTTCCTTCAGGAAGGAGTAAGCCTTGTCAAGGCAGAGAACGATAGCATTCTCACCCTCAACAGCGTAGATACCAACGTCTTCCCACTTAACGTCGCGGACGGTGTTCTCTACGTAAACAGCTGCATCGTAGCCGGTACCGGGCTCGAGGTAGTTAGCATAGCCGTCGTACAGCATCTTACCGGAAACGGAGTCGGTGCCGTCAGCGCTGGAGTAAACGGTCTCGTCGGTGATTGCAACCCACTCAGGGCACTCGTTGCCGTTGGCATCCTTGTAGCCTGCAGCGTCCCACATGTTCCATGCGTTGGCGTATACGGTCTTGCCGGAATCAACAGCGGCCTTCAGGGACTCGAAGCCCTGGCTGCCGATGGTCTCATAGGTGCCTTCCTGGTTCTGGAAGAAGTATACCTTAGAGTTCTTGATCATCAGGGTGTCGTAGTAGGTGTTTGCACGGAAGTTCATGAAAGCGGGGTCAAGCAGCTGCTGCATGGACCACTCGAAGTCAGCTGCGGTGATGGCGGTGCCGTCATCCCACTTCAGGTCATCACGAAGGGTGATCTTCCAAGCGTAGCCGCCCTCTGCCTTCTGTTCGTCGGTGTAACCCCACTTAGCATCAACGGTCGAGGTAACGTCCTCGAGCTTGGTTGCTGCAGAGTAGTTGGTGGTGTACGCGCCGGGAACAAGAGCTGCCTTGTTGATGGTGCCGTCCTTGTTGAACTTCTCATCATTCTCGAACTTGTAGTCGTATTCGAAGAAGGAAGAGCCAATGTAACTCATGATCTGAGTATCATTGTTGTCCGCGTAGGTGAACTCATTCCAGTTACTGGGCATGGTTTGTGTGGTTGTGTTATACTCGGCCTGCTTGAGGTCGGCATCCTTAACGCCACCGCCGCAGCCGACAAACGTTGCCGCAACAAGCACCAAGCACAAAACCATCGAGAGAATGGATCTGAGGTTCTTGCTCATGATGTTTTTTTCCTCCATTGTGAAAAATTTTGTTTTGTCTCATTATCCGCAAGGCTTTTTCCTGCAATCTCATGCCAGAACCCGCATCATTGCACAAAAAGGCCATGCGCATATATGGATATGTTAATTGTATCACACAATTCCGCGCTTGTCAACCATCTTTCTCAATTAATTGCCAACTTTACGTTACATATTTGAACTTATCAACGGGTATATTTCAAAAAAAACCTGTCTTTTTGTGAATAATAACAATATGTCGCAAAGCCGAAGAAACAGCAGGAAAAATCGGACAAATCCGGCAATTCACCCGGGAACGGAGAACATAATCCCACCCGTATTCAGTACATTTTGTTGCGCAAAAGGAAAATCCCCGGAAGGTATTCAGCCTTCCGGGGAAAGTCGCCGGGCCGCTTTCCCGATCAGGGTATCGGGGAGAAGAAAACAGCCTTGGGTTTCTTTAAACCGAGACAGCATCCGCGTAGCCGTCACCGGAGGGAAGGAACCATTCCCTTTCCTGCACAGCAAACACCGCGGTAGTCAGCAGTGCGCAGAGCGCCAACAGTGTACATGTAATGGCAAACGTGTTTCGTTTCATCCAGCATCCCTCCTCCGAATTGGTATCAACAGAATAGACGAAAAAAAGCCCCAAATGTTCCCCCTCCGGCAAAAAAATCCTCTGTTCCGAAAAAAAGCTCCTCCAAGGGCTTGAAATCCACCTTCACTTGGCGTATAATGAAGGTAAACAACTACGCCGGAGGTAGCCATGAATCTCGCCACATCCACCTGCCTGTTCCCTTCCCGCCGCCAGGGCGGCCGTACCCCTATGCTGGAATCCATTGACCTCTGCCACGCCGCGGGCTTCCGCGTAATCGACCTGAACTTCTGCGGTGCGGGGTTGCGCAAAAGCGGCCACGAACTTTGCCAGGATAACTGGGAGGAATGGGTGGACGAGGTGGGCAACCACGCTGCCAAGCTGGGCGTAACCTTCAGCCAATCCCACACTCCTTTTGACTCCAACCTTTACCGCGTCGATGTGGCCCCCCTGTCCGACGAATACCGGGAGTGGTATCGGGAATCGGTTCGCCGCACCATCATTGCCAGCGCACGCCTGGGGGTCAAATGGGTCACCAACCACGCGCAGACCGCCACCGAGTACGCCGAGATGAACTTTGAAGAAAATCTCCGGGCCAACCTGGACTTCTTCGGCTGGCAGGTAGAACTGGCCGCCAAACACGGCACCGGCATTGCGGTGGAAAACATGGCGGAATTCAATCCCGTCAAAACCAAGCGCCGCTTCACCGCCGTGGTGGAGGAGCAGATCGCCATCGTGGATGCCATCAACGATCCCGCCTGCGGAGCCTGCTGGGACTTCGGCCATGCAGAGATGGTCTACCACCGGGATCAGACCGTTCCCCTGCGCAAGCTGGGCCACCGCCTCAAGGCCACCCACGTCCAGGAGAATGACAAGTTCCATGACGACCATTTTATCCCCTTCGTACGGGGAACGACGCCCTGGGAGAAGATCATGCCCCTGCTCAAGGAGATCGGCTATACCGGGGACTTCACCTACGAGTGCCACGGATTCATGGCGGGTGTTCCCGATGAGCTGCGTCCCGCCGCCGCCAAATTTGCCTATGAGGTGGGTATGTACTGTGTCGGGCTCTACGAAAAAGCATAAAAATAGTCCCCATTCAACTTCATGTGTCCAAATTATGATATTGTGTTCGATAAATTTCAATCTAACGATTAGATAATGTAACGAAAGGAGACTTATTATGAGAGTGTTAGGTAAGTTCATGGGGGGATACAATAGTAAAAATTTTGCAGTTGGTTCATATGTTGCGTTTGAGGCTGCGTGGGCCAATGTAGAAACATATACCGGTTCCTCAATTGAGGAGGACAACAGATGTTTTCTTAAACTTGGTGCTGCGTTCTTAATTACAGAAATAAAGTCAATAGATGGGGAATACATAACCCCAGAAGTAGCAAACACCTTAGTTAAAGATATTGCTGCAAAAGACGTTTTGGATCTGGACAAATATAATATGGCATTCTTCGGCGTTTGGGATATTCGTCCTGACAGCATTTGTATTAGAAACGAAGTTGATGAGGATTACAACACAATTCCTTTAGAAGTCATAGGTGTATAAATCCCAATTTGCCGTCCATTTCTCATTGCTGTTTATAAGAACAAAAAGGTAATTTGGAGTAAAAGCAAAAAAAGAGAGAGCCGCGCGTCTGCGCGGCTCTCTCTTTCACGGAAAACAAAAATCCCACCGAGCCGTGTGACCGAAAATGGAAACCCTGCTCTCGCAAGGTGGTGTCCTCTCTCTGCGTTTGCGCTTCCAACATCCCCGTGCACCGTCAAAGGAGGGTGGCGGGGGAGGCCTGCATCCCCGACAAAGAAGTCGGACTCCAAATTTCTGTTGTAGGTTCCGAATGTCCGGTCATCACGCACTAAGCAGGATATTGCCGTGCGATCAATTCAATTGTAAAAATCAGCACAAATCAGGCAATTATTTGCCTGCATCGTAATCGATCTCATTCTGGAGCAGATCGTCAAAGTAGTCGGCAACACGGTCGAACTCCTCGTCATCCTCGATGGTGACCAGGATATCGTCGCCGTTCTCGTCCTTCTCGCGGCGGAGCACCACGTACTCGGCGTACTCATTGTCGCTGTCCTCAACGGGAACCAGGGCATAGTAGGATACGCCCTCGATCTCGCAGGCGGCCAGCAGCTCAAACTCGGACTCGTTGCCGTCCTCGTCGGTCAGTGTATAGAATTCGTAATCCAGCTGTTCTTCATTCATGGGGATTATCTCCTTTCTGTCTATGATCTCTATTTATATTTTATCGTGAAACCGCAGAAATGTCAAGAGCTTTTTGCTGTGCAGCTCTTTTTTTCAAACATCCGTCAGGGCAAAAATTCGGCCGGAATCGTATCGGTGACATAGCGCTTCAGGGTATCGTAAGTAAAGGCACCGTTGAGCTGTGCACCGTGGGCCTTCGCCAGCTCGGGGGTATAGTCAGACAGGCGGTAGAGGGCCAGGCTGTCACGGGTCATGGAATAATGGGTCACCGTGGGAACAAACACTACATTATCAATATAAGGATCGGTTCCCGTCTCGCAAACGATGTCAAAGGTCAGGATGCCCCCCACCATATAATAGCTGTAGAGCATGGTGGAGATCAGGTTGCCGGTGGAATAGGACACCAGGGTACGGTTCCCGTTCTTCCCATTCAGCCACTCTACCGGCTGGATATTGTGGGAATGGCTGCCTAAGATCACATCTGCGCCTTCATCGGCCAGCAGCTGCGCCAGCCGCTTCTGCTCAGCGTTGGGCTGGAATTTGCCCTCATCTCCCCAATGCATGGAAACAAAAATCAGATCGGCTCCGCTTTCCCGCGCCAGTGCCATCTGCCGCTTGATATCGGCATCCTTGGCATAGGGCACAATGTGGGCACTGTTGGCCGAGAGTTCGTTGGCGTGGGACCAGTTGACAAAGGTGGTGTAACTCAGAAACGCGATTTTCACCCCGTCGATCTCCACGATCTTCAGGTTGTCGGCATCGTAGTTCTGCCGGGAACAGGCCCCCAGAACCGCCTTGGCATCGGTGGAATTCCAGTAAGCAATGCTGTCATTCAGCCCCGCCTCACCCATATCCAGCATATGGTTGTTGGCGATATTGATGACATCAAATCCCACCGCCAGCAGATCCCTTCCCGCATCAGCGGGAGAATTGAAGTCGGGATATCCCTTGACACTGTTACGGGATGAAATGGGAGACTCGTGATTGACGTAAGCCAGATCCGCCCCGCCGATCAGCTCCGCAAGCCCTGCGTACATGGGAGAGAAGGCATAATCCTGTGCCGCGCCGCCGGCGGAAACCTGTGCCGCCGCAAGCCGCTTGGCATCGGTGAAAACCGCTTCGTGGATGATATTATCTCCCGCCGCCGCAAAGGTAATGCGGGAAGAGGAGATTGGCGACTCAATGGGAGTATCGGTAGCGGGCTGCTGTGCAGTTTCGGGGGGAGCCGATTTCTCCGGAGGAAGTGTCGGTCCGTTCCCCGCGCCGCATCCTGCTGTGCCCAGCGCAACAGAAAGCAGCAATGCCGTCACTGCCCATTTGATTTTTTTCTGCATGATATATCCTCAGTATAAAATATGGCCGGCGGTATCGGTAATACGCCCGTCCGTGCCAATATTGTATCATAAATTCTGCGCCGATGCAAGAATTTGGTGTCGCATTTTACAAATCGTACAAAAGAAATCCACGTTTCTCAAAAGATTGTTAAAAGGTTGACGGAATATATCAAATTGGTAATGACGTTATGTCATTTTTAACTTGCGTTTTTCTTCCAAAAAGAGTAAAATAAGACCAATATCGCAAAGGAGTATACCCATGACCAAAGTAACCATTATCGGGGCAGGCAGTGTCGGCTCTACCATCGCCTATACCCTTGTCACTACCGGCTACGCCACCGAGATCGTCATGATCGATATCAACGAAAAGAAAGCTCTGGGCGAGGCCATGGACATCCGCCAGGGTGTTCCCTTCTGCTCTCCCATGACCATTTACGCCGGCGATTATTCCGATGCCGTCAACTCCGATATCGTGATCCTCACCTCGGGGATTGCCCGCAAGCCCGGTCAGTCCCGGCTTGAGCTGGCACAGACCAATGTGGATATCACCAAGCAGATCCTGCCTCAGATCACCAAATATGCCCCCGATGCCACCTACATCATCGTCAGCAACCCGGTTGATATTCTGACCTATACCGTCTGCAAGTGCTCCGGTCTGCCCGAGCATCGTGTCATCGGTACCGGCACGATCCTGGACACCGCACGTCTTCGTCAGCGTCTGTCCGAGTACTATCAGATCAGCCAGCATAACGTTCACGCCTGTGTCATGGGCGAGCATGGGGACAGCTCCTTTATTCCCTGGTCCCAGGTCAACATCTCCGGCATTCCGATCCTGGAGTTTGAGAACTCCCTGGTGGGCCGTCCCGGCGATTACCCCGAGATGAATTTTGAGGAGATCGAGACTTACGTCCGTAAATCGGGCGGTAATATTATCGAGCGCAAGGGCGCAACCTATTACGCCATTGCCGCCGCGGTGTGTTATATTTGCCGTTCTCTGCTGGGCAGCCTGGACACCACCATGGCTGTCTCCACCATGCTCCACGGCGAGTACGGCCTGGAGGATGTCTGCCTGAGCATCCTCAACACCATCGGCAGCGACGGTGCCATCGGCAAGATTCTCTACAATCTCAACTCCAACGAGCTGACCAAGCTCCACGCCAGCGCCGACGCGCTGCGTGCGGTCATCAAGCAGCTTGATATCTGACTTCCGCAGTTTCCACCGGGATGCCGACACGGCATCCCGTTTTTTTCTCCGCCGCGAGAAAATCCCCTCAAATGCTTGACAAATCCCATGGGCTGTGGTATACTTTCTGTGTATGTCAGATCAACGCAATGACGAGGAAGAGTAGTTCTGTCCCCTCCGCATCCAGCGAGCGGCTGTCGGTGCAAGAGCCGCGGCGGAAGCAGAGCGAAGTCCCCTCCGAGCGGCGTTCCCCAATGCGGAGTTCTCCGCCTACAAGGAACGACGGCCGCGCCCGTTACGCGCAAGGGAT
>JAFTUB010000220.1 GCA_017466495.1 Clostridia bacterium | reverse complement strand
CCGAGGATCAAAATACCAAGGGTAAATATCGTATACACCAGAGAATAACGGAAAAATTCAAGAGGCATCATCATCCGGAGGGGAATCTGATGGGGGGTAGCCTTGAGAAATATGTATCCCGACAACAGGAGCCACATGATCACGATCAGCATCAGGCTGCTTCTTTTCTTCCCGCTGTATTCCATGTGCACCTCCCGTATCATGTTGATTTCGCTATTATTATACATAAAATCCGCGCAAATGTCAAGGATATCCACATACAATCGCAACAGAAGGAGATCATTATGCTCAACCGCATTTTTCTCATCGTACTGGACAGCTTGGGTGCCGGAGAGGCTCCCGATGCCGCCGCCTACGGGGACAGCGGCTCCCACACCCTGCGAGCCATCTGCCGCACCCCCGGTTTTTGTATTGACAACCTGCGCCGGTTGGGAATCGGCAACATCGACGGGCTGAATTTCCTCGGTCCCACGCCGTCTCCTCTGGCCGCCCATGCCCGTCTGCGGGAGTGCTCGGCGGGCAAGGATACCACCACGGGGCACTTTGAAATTTCCGGTGTCGTGATGCCCGCTCCCCTGCCCACCTATCCTGAGGGCTTTCCCGCCGAAATTATTGAAGCATTCTCCCAGGAAACCGGCCGCGGGGTGCTCTGTAACCGCCCGGCGTCGGGCACACAGGTCATTGAGGAATACGGTGCAGAGCATATGCGTACCGGTTCGCTGATCGTCTACACCTCGGCGGACAGCGTCTTCCAGATTGCCGCGCATGAGGAGATCGTTCCCCCGGAACAGCTCTACGACTACTGCCGCATCGCACGCCGCATCCTTGTGGGAGAGCACGGCGTGGGGCGTGTTATTGCCCGCCCCTTCATCGGTGAGCCCGGCAGTTTCACCCGTACCGCCGGACGGCACGACTTCTCCATCGAACCGCCTGCCGTCACGGTTCTCGACCGCATGGCAGAGGCAGGGCTTGACACCATTGCGGTGGGCAAGATCAACGATATCTTTGCCGGCCGCGGCATCAGCCGTGCGCTGCCTACTGCGGGCAATGACGACGGCATGGAAAAGACCTTGGCTTTGGTCGGTGAAGATTGGCACGGGCTGTGCTTTGTGAATCTGGTGGATTTTGATTCCGCCTACGGTCACCGCAACGATGCGGACGGCTACGGCGCCGCGCTGACCCGCTTTGACGCCTGGCTTGGCCGTTTCATGGAACAGCTGCGGGAGGGTGACGCTCTCATTATCACCGCCGACCACGGCTGTGATCCCTCCACCCCATCCACCTATCAATCCAGCGAGTATGTTCCCCTGCTGATCTATTCCTCTTCCTTTGCCCCGCGCAATCTCGGCACCAAAGACGGATTCTTCCGTATCGCCGCTACCTTAGCCGAAGCCTTTGGCCTGGAAAACAGCTGGGGCGAGCCGCTGATCGAACAAAATGCTTTTTGAAGGAGTACACCCATGACAAATCGCCAACCGCAAGCCCTGGTGGATGCCGCCATCGCCGCAATGGCGCGGGCATATGCACCCTATTCCCATTTTCAGGTCGGTGCGGCACTCCTTGCCGCCGACGGCAGAATTTTCTGCGGCTGCAACATTGAAAATGCTTCCTACCCTGTCACCATCTGCGCCGAACGAGCTGCCCTTTCTGCGGCGGTCAGCGCAGGCGTTCGCGAGTTTGCCGCGCTGGCTGTAGTCGGCGGTCACGAGGGGATTCTGGGCGAGATCTGCACCCCCTGCGGGATCTGCCGGCAAGCCATTGCCGAGTTCTGCTCCCCCGATATGCCGGTCTACCTGGGCTCGGCTGAAGGGATCACGACCTTGACCCTGGGGGAACTGCTTCCCTACAGCTTCTCGCTCATGGAGGATAAAAAGAGATGACCATGTACGAACTGATTCAAGCCAAGCGGCGGGGTGAGTCCCATGACCGCGAA
The DNA here is from genome assembly GCA_017466495.1 of Clostridia bacterium. Taxonomy (GTDB): domain Bacteria; phylum Bacillota; class Clostridia; order Oscillospirales; family CAG-272; genus SIG693. The sequence continues at coordinate 5,017 of JAFTUB010000220.1, read as the reverse complement.
GCGCTGGAAACCCTGGTACGGGGCATTACCGACGGCTCTATTCCCGATTATCAGCTCTCTGCCTGGCTGATGGCGGTCTGCTTCCGCGGGATGGATGCGCGGGAAACCGCTGACCTCACCGCCTGCATGGCGGCATCGGGAGATTCGGTGGATCTCTCCAAATTCGGTACCCTTTCGGTGGACAAGCACAGTACCGGCGGTGTTGGCGACAAAACCACCCTCATCTTAGCCCCCCTGGTGGCTTCCCTGGGCGGGAAGGTGGCAAAAATGTCGGGACGCGGCCTTGGCCACACCGGCGGCACCATCGACAAGCTGGAATCCATCCCCGGGTTCCGCACTTCCCTCTCCCCCGAGGCGTTTTTTGCCCAGGTGGAGAAGATCGGCGTGGCTGTGGTGGGGCAGACAGGCAACCTCGCTCCGGCCGACAAAAAGCTCTATGCCCTCCGCGACGTGACGGCAACCGTGGACAGCATTCCCCTCATCGCCTCTTCGGTCATGAGCAAAAAGCTTGCCGCAGGTGCCCATTCCATTGTATTGGATGTCAAGGTGGGCAGCGGCGCCTTCATGAAGACCCGCGAGGAGGGCGAGTCCCTTGCCCGGGCTATGGTGGAGATCGGCCAAAGCTGCGGACGGCGGATGCGCGCTCTGGTGACCAATATGGATCTTCCCCTGGGCTACGCCATCGGAAATGCCCTGGAGGTCGCTGAAGCCATTGAGATCCTGCAGGGAGGCGGATGCCCCAAGCTGCGGCAGATCTGCCTTGAGCTGGCCGCCAATATGCACGCCCTTGCCCATGCTATTCCCACCGCGCAGGCGGCTGCGGAAGTCAAAGATGCCCTGGACAGCGGGCGGGCACTGGCAAAATTTGCCGAGTGGATCGCGGCGCAGGGGGGGGATCCTGCCTGTGCCAAGGATCCCGCCGCGCTGGGAACAGCCTCTTGTGTCAAAACCGTTCGCGCCTCCAAGGCGGGCTATCTGTCGACTATGGACGCCGAGCGGATCGGCCGGGCCGCCATGCTGCTGGGCGCAGGACGGGCCGCCGAGGAGGATGTGATCGATCCGCTGGCCGGTATCCGACTCACGGCCACCGTTGGCGATAAACTGACGGCAGGGGATCCCATTGCCACTTTGTACACTTCGGATGAGAAGAAAATTGCCGCAGCTGAGGCTGCCTTCCTGGCCGCCCTCACCTTCTCCGATGAAGCCCCCGACCTGCTCCCCCTCATCTTCAGCGTGGTGGAGTGATCTGCTCAACCGCCGATAGAATATCCGCGTTTGCTTCAACGGACCGGTTATTGAAATCGCTTCTTTGCAATGGTATAATCAATTCTGCAGAGGAGGGTGAACAAATGAACATCGGTCAAATCATTTTCGACAGGCGCAGAGCACTGGGATTCACACAGCAAATATTGGCAGAAAAGCTCAACATTTCTTTTCAGGCGGTTTCCAAATGGGAGAACGGAACGTCCTGTCCGGATATCGACCTTCTTCCGCAGCTTGCGGCTGTTTTGAATCTCTCCATCGACGCCTTGCTTGGCTATCCGACGCGGTCAGTAACAGATTACGATCACCGCTATGATACAGCGGAATATTACTGGGGCTTAGAGCCAAATCATCTTTGCTACGAGATCATGCGCATAAAGCCACCGGTCAAGCCGTATCATGTGCTTGACATAGGCTGCGGCGAGGGCAAAGACGCTGTTTTTCTTGCAAGAAACGGCTACCGGGTAACTGCCTTTGATGCCGCAGAGATGGGCTTATCCAAAGCCCGGACACTGGCTGAGCACAGCGGTGTAAATGTTGATTTCTTCAAAGCCGATGTCCGGGACTTCAGACCGGACGTGGCGTATGATATTGTCTTTTCCAGCGGCGTATTTCATTATATCCCGCCCAATCTGCGGGAGAAGGTGATTGACCATATCAAATCGCACACCAAACCGAGCGGTCTGAATGTGATCAATGTGTTTGTCAAAAAGCCCTTTATCCCCGCCCCTCCGGATGCGGAAGCCGATGAACTTATCGCCGGTGATTGGAAATCCGGCGAGCTGTTTGGGTATTACCACGATTGGCTGCTGCACAGAACCGAAGAAAAAATCTTTGACTGCAGCAGCGGCGGCATCCCACACAGGCACTGCATGGATGTGCTGATCGCAGAAAAAGTTTGAAGACCGAAAAAGGGTACCGTGTTGCCGCGCGGTACCCTTTTTCAAATTTTTTCTTCTCACCTATTGACAATCACGTGACCGCATGATATAATTATCACAGTCGATTGAATCACCTGCCCGAAAGGAGGCGCAATCTACGTGAATCTTTCTCCGCAAACAAATATTCCCGGCACAATTCTGCAAAAAAGTGCGATGGGCAATGTAACAGGACTTGAATTTCTGCATAAAATATTCTACATCTCGCAGGGGATCATGCTCTCCCAGATCAGAGAAATTGCCGGAATCGACGGCTCCACTCTGCAGAACTGGACCAAGCGCGGCTGGGTTGCCAACGCCCGGCTGAAAAAATACAGCATGGAACAACTCTCCCGTATTCTTATCATCAATATGCTCAGGGACTGTATGCAGTTGGATCACATTATTTTCCTCCTCCGCTATCTTAACGGAGAGGATGAGGAAACGGCCATCATCCGGGAGTCCGAGCTCTATGACTGTATGTGCCGCATCATTGATGACCTGGCAGAAGGTTCTCTTCCCGCCGGCGGTATGGCCGCAGTCATCGATGAAGCGATCACGCCCTACGCCGGCCGCGTGGGTGCCGCAAAATCGCGGCTGGCCAAGGTATTGGAAATTTTTACCGTGGCTTACTGTGCCGCTTCCATGAAAAAGCAGGCAGATGCCCTCTATTGCGCTCTGCTTTCCCGCTGACCTCAGGTTTATCCATTTTCCATCCGACTGAAAGGAGCTGTCTATGCTTAACTGGTGGAACGAGCTGATGCTCACACAGCAAATTTTTGCCCTGATCGCAATTCCCTCAAGTTTGATCCTGGTCATTCAGACCCTGATGCTGCTTTTTGGCGCGGGGGACAATGACATGGATGCCGACGTTGACGCCGATGGTGACATCGATGTGGGAGATGATGGTCTTGCTCTCTTCTCCATCCGCGGCATTATGGCTATGCTATGCGTGATGGGATGGAGCGCCGTGGCTTTGCTGGAAACCGCACTTCCTCATATTGTTTCGATCCTCATTTCCATTGTACTGGGCTTCGCTACCATGGTGGGCTTTGCTTACCTGATGAAGCTGGTGATGAAGCTTCAATCCTCGGGCAACATCGATTACGGCAACAGCATCGGCCATGTGGCCCAGGTTTATATCCCCATCCCTCCCGCAGGAACTGCCAGCGGCAAGGTTACGCTGACTCTGCAGGAGAAGTACATCGAAGTCACGGCAATCACTACCGTCAACCAAACTCTCCCCACGGGCAGCTACGTCCGTGTGGTCTCGGCCGGTGAGGACGGTACCCTTGTCGTTGAACCCATCCAATAAAATCAAAATCACCAAAGAAAGGAATCACTGCTATGCCGCAAAACGGAATTAACCCTGCCATCATCGGTTTGGTGGTCGTCATCGCCCTTCTGCTCTTCACCACCCTCATCGTCGTCCTTTCCCGATACAAAAAGTGTCCTTCGGATAAGGTCATGGTTATCTACGGTAAGGTGGGCACCAACAAGGACGGCACCTCCCGCTCCGCAAAATGTATCCACGGCGGCGCTGCCTTTATCTGGCCCGTCATCCAGGCGTATGAGTATCTCGATCTGACGCCCCTGTCCATCAGCGTGGATCTGACCAATGCCCTCTCCCGTCAGAACATCCGTATCGATGTTCCCTCCCGTTTCACCGTCGGTATCTCCACCGAGGTTGGCGTCATGCAGAATGCGGCCGAGCGTCTGCTGGGCCTGAAGCTGGTGGAAATCCAGGAGCTGGCGAAGGATATCATCTTCGGTCAGCTGAGTTTGGTTATCGCCACCATGGACATCGAGGAGATCAACACCGACCGCGACAAGTTCCTTGAAGCTGTTTCGGGCAACGTGGAAACCGAGCTGAAGAAGATCGGTCTCCGCCTGATCAACGTAAACGTCACCGACATCAATGACGAAAGCGGCTACATTGCCGCCCTGGGTAAGGAAGCCGCCGCCAAGGCCATCAACGATGCTAAGGTATCGGTTGCCGAGGCTGACCGTAACGGTGCCATCGGTGCATCCATTGCCGAGAAGGAACAGCGTATCAGCGTGGCAAAATCCGACTCCGAGGCAATCCGCGGTGAGAATGAAGCCAAGATCCAGATCGCCGATTCCGAGGCTATCCGCCGTGAGCGTGAGGCAGAGTCCCTGAAGCGCGCTACCGCCGCCGAGAACATTCAGGCCGCCCGGGCGCTGGAGGAATCCTACGCCGCTCAGCAGGCCGCAGAAACCGCACGTGCCGCACTGGAGAAGGCTCGCCTTGAAGCAGATGTCCTGGTCAAGGCTGAGATCGCCAAGAAGCAGAAAGAGCTGGAAGCTGAGGCTGAGGCTGAGCAGATGCGCCGCAAGGCTCGCGGTGAAGCCGATGCCATCCTGATGAAGATGCAGGCTGAGGCCGCCGGTATGCGGGAGATCCTCTCCAAGCAGGCTGAAGGTTTCACCGAGATTGTCAACTCTGCCGGCGGCGAGGCAAGCGATGCCATCCGTCTCATGCTGGCCGACAAGATGGAAGAGCTCACTCGCATCCAGGTGGATGCCATCAAGAACCTCAAGATCGACAAGATCACGGTTTGGGACAACGGTACCGGTTCCGCCGATGGCAAGACCTCGACTGCAAACTTTGTGTCGGGTCTGATGAAGTCGGTTCCTCCCCTCAACGAGATCTTCGATATGGCCGGTATGCAGCTGCCCGAGTATCTCGGCAAGAAGGCCGAGGATGCTCCCGCAGAAGAGACCGCCGAATAAGTGAACCCCGGGAAAACCTCCGCTTCGGCGGGGGTTTTCTTTTCCTTCTGCAATAATTTCGCGAACTGCTGACCGATTACCTT
>JAFTUB010000219.1 GCA_017466495.1 Clostridia bacterium | reverse complement strand
TGCCCCGCATGGCGGGATCACGGCCGCCGTCCTCGGCGCGGAGGGTGAGGGCGGTGAAGTTGGATAGCCCCAGAATCTCTGCGGTTTCGGTCATATATCGCACCCGCTTTCCGGTGCCGTCAATTGCGGTAAGTGTCAAGTCAGGGCGGGCAATGGCCAGGGGCAGCGCAGGGAAGCCCGCGCCGCTGCCGATGTCGGCAACCTTGGCACCCTCGGGGATCATGGGGGCGAGAATCAGGGAATCGGCGTAGTGGCGGAGGATCACCGCCTCGGGCTCGGTGATGGCGGTGAGGTTGAGGTGCTGATTTACCTCCAGCATCCGCTGGGTGAGGGCGAAGAGCACCTCTCCCGCCCCCAAATATGCCTCCAGGCCGTTTTCGCGGAAAATGCGCTCAAACAGAGGGAGAAATTCGTTTTTTGCAATCATGGCAAAGTCCTTTCACTTGCGGGAATTGGGGTCACTTTTTGCGATCACGTCCATAGCCATGGCGGCGTTGCGGTGGGCAAGCGCCGACAGCTCGGCGTCCCGCTCGGCCAGCCGCGCCGTCCATGCCTCTCTCTCTGCACAGATCTGCTCGGCCAGCCCGGCCAGCTCCTCGGCGAAGGGGTGATCGGGGCGAATGGCGGCGTTCTGCCCGGCGTAGTCTAAGAAAGCGTCCACCTTGGGGTCGTAGGAAATGCCCAGGGCGGGGATGTGCATATGGGTGGCGTAGATCATGAGATGCAGGCGCATCCCCACCGCCAGCTCCAGCCGTCCCAGCAGGGCGCAAAGCTCGGGGGCGGTGAGGTGGGCCAGCATGAAGCTCCCCGCGGGGGCGTCAGCCAGCAGTCGGCGGCAGATGGGCTCGTCCAGGTCGGTCTGCATGGGGATAAAAATGGGCAGAAGCCCGGTTTTTTCGTGAATCAGCGTCACCGTGCGGCGGATCTCCCCCTCAAAGGCGGCCCGGTCCAGCATTCCGTCGGCGGCCCCCAGCATATGCCACTCCCGCAGGGAAAGGGCATAGTAACGCCGGGCGGGGTCGTAGGCCGTCTGCGCCAGAATATAGTCCAGCCGCGCCCCGGAGGCGGGGGTCAGGGTGAAGGCAGGGTCGGCGGTGAGGGTCACGCGGCCGTCCACCGGCACGCCCATGGCAGTCAGCTCGGCCACTGAGTCGGGGTCGCGGAGGGTGATACGGTCGATTTCCCGCAGAACTTCCGCCGCCCGTTCGCGGTTGGCGGGGCGGTAGAGGGGCCCGATGCCGTTGGCGTAGAGCATCACGGGCAGGCCCCGCCGCTTGGCCATCCTGATGATGGAAAGGTAATAAATCAGCGATTTGGTGCTGGTGTTGTCCTGAAGCAGGGAGCCGCCGCCGCTGATGAGCAGGCGGGCGTGCCGCATCTCCCGGGCGATGGCGGGGAGATTGATGCGGTTGATGCACCGCACTGCGAACCGCTCCCGCATGGCCCGGGGATTTTTGGCCAGCACCGTCACGGTCAGGTCTGGGTTCTCGGCCCGCAGAGATTCGAGAATGCAGGCCAGCAGGCTGTCGTCGCCGATGTTGCCGAAGCCATAGTAGCCGCTGATGAGCACCTCTCCCCGACGGTAGGGGGCGAAGGGAGTCAGGGAGCGGTAGACTTCAAGGCAGTCGGCGGCCATCCGGTCGGCGGAATAGTGGCGGTGAATGATCTCCCGGTTCCGCGCCCCCATGGCCGTCCTCTCCTCGGGGGAGGCGGCCAGCAGCGCCGACAGATCCCGCAGCAGCCACTGGGCCCGGGGCAGATCAAAGCCCCGACAGCAGAAGTTGGTGTCCATGGCGGCGGAGAGATTTTCCTCGGTGAGGGTGCCGAGCCAGCCCTCGTTGCCCGCCACCACCACAGGCTTGCCCACCGACATGGCTTCCAGGGTTGCCCGGGAAACACCCACAAAGATATCCCCCAGCGCAAGGCAGTGCTCGATGTCGGTGCGGCGGCCGATGGGGTGGATCACCCGCAGACCGGCGGCGGTGTTGACTTCCTCGGCCAACGCTGAGATGCGGGCATAATCGCTGCCGCCGCCCACCAGAATGATCTCCACATCGCCATACCGCTCCCGCAGGGCGGGGGCAATCTCGATGAGCTGCTCGGCCACCATGGAGCAGTCGGTGTCCATGCGGCTGACGAAGACGATGCGGCGGCTGCCCGGGCGAAGCCCGATCTCCTCTGCCATGGCGGCGGTGCCGGGAGCATCGACCGCGGCAGGGGAGAAGCGAGCCATGTCAATGCCGTTGATGGTGGTGGAAATATTGTCGGCAGGGACGGCGTACTCGTCGATGAGGTACTGCTTGAGGTCGTCGCTGATGGTGATGGTGCGCTCGCCCCAGTCGGAGGCGGTGCGCAGCCAGGCGTTCACCTTGAAGTGGGCGTGAGCCGAGGTCACAAAGCGGAAGCCCATCTGTCGGTGGAGCAGCCCGCACAGAAAAGCCGGGATCCGGGCGTGGGCGTGGACAATGTCATATCCCCCCGCCCGAATCAGCCGGCGCAGGCCAAAGTAGGACCGGAGCAGAGCGGCGGGCCGCTTGGTGTTCAGGGGCAGGGTGACGTGCTCCACCCCCGCCGCAGCCAGCGCGGGCAAAAATGCCCCGCCGCAGGAGACCACCGTCACCTGACATCCCGCCCGCACCAGCGCACGGGAAAGCTCCAGCACATGCGTCTCCGCTCCGCCAATGTCCATAGACATGGTTGGCATCAGAATTTTCATAAAAACCTCGTGTTTGGACCCGGGGGAACTTTTTTGAAAAAAAGTTCCCCCG
>JAFTUB010000218.1 GCA_017466495.1 Clostridia bacterium | reverse complement strand
ACGATCTGTTTGCCGAATTGGTGCGGGCAGGTGCGGCGGCAGGGGCGGACCTGGTGCTTATTGAAACCATGGCTGACCTGCTGGAGGCCAAGGCGGCGCTGCTGGCGGCTAAGGAAAACTGTGATCTGCCGGTGTTTGTCACCATGACCTTCTCGGCGGATGGGCGTACCTTCCTGGGCACCGATCCTGCCGCGGCGGCGGTGACGCTCTCGTCCCTGGGGGCGGATGCCATCGGCCTGAACTGTTCCCTCGGGCCGGTGGAGGCACTGCCGTTGGTGCGGAAAATTCTTGACTATGCCACGGTTCCCGTGATGGTACAGCCCAACGCGGGCTTGCCTCGAATCGAAGGGGACAAAACCGTGTACGATATCACCCCCGAGGCCTTTGTGGAGGCTTGCTCCGCCATGGCGGCGGAGGGGGTTACGGTGCTGGGGGGCTGTTGCGGCACTTCCCCCGCCTTTATCCGGGGTTTGCGCGAGATGCTGGACGGATGCGCACCTGCCCCCCGTACCCCCGTCCGCCGTACTGTGTTTGCGGGAACGGGGGGCGTGGTGGAGCTGGCCGGGGCGGACATTGCCGTCATCGGCGAGCGGATCAATCCCACCGGAAAGAAGAAGCTCAAGGAAGCCCTGCGCAATCACGACGACGCTTATGTGGTGAGCGAGGCCATCGCCCAGCAGGAGGCAGGCGCGGATATTCTGGATGTAAACGCCGGCCTGCCCGAGCTGGATGAGCCTGCCGTCCTCCGCCGTTTGGTGGGGGCTATTCAGGCGGTGTCCCCGCTGCCGCTGCAGATCGACAGCTCCGATCCCGCTGCCATCGAAGCGGCGGTGCGGGTCTACTGCGGCAAGCCCATCATCAATTCGGTCAACGGCAAGGAAGAGAGCCTGGCCGCCGTCCTGCCCATTGCCCGCCGCTACGGCGCGGCGGTGGTGGGCTTGACCTTGGACGAGGGGGGCATCCCCGACACCGCCGAGGGACGACTGGCCATTGCCCGCCGCATCCTCGACCGAGCCCTGGCATTGGGCATTCCCCGGGAGGATGTGCTCATCGATTGCCTGGTGCTCACCGCTTCCACCAACCAGGCCCAGGTTCGCGAGACCCTGCGGGCCGTTTCCATGGTGAAGCGGGAGCTGGGGCTTCGCACGGTGCTGGGGGTGAGCAATGTCTCCTTCGGCCTGCCTGCCCGGGAGACCCTCAATGCCACCTTCCTCTCCGCCGCCTTCGGCGCGGGGCTGGATATGCCCATTCTCAATCCCCTGGCCGCGCCCTACCGCAATGCCGTTGCGGCCTATCGGGTGATCTGCGGGCAGGATGCGGGGGCTGCCGCCTTCATTGAAGCCGCCCCGGCTATGGTCACTGCCGCCGCGCCTGCGGCGAATGCCCCCGCGGCCGCCGATGCCGCTCCCGAGGGGCTGGCCGGCTACATCCTCAGCGGACGAAAGAAGGAAACGGCAGAAGCGGTGCGGACCATGCTGGCTGATCTGCCCCCCATGGAGATCATCAACGGACATCTGATCCCGGCGCTGGACGAGGTTGGCGTGCGGTTTGCCCAGGGCAAGCTTTTCCTGCCCCAGCTCATGGCTTCGGCCGATGCGGCCAAGGCGGGCTTCGAGCTTTTGCGGGCTGTCCCCAACGCCGAGACCGAGACCCGCGGGGAGATCCTGCTGGCCACGGTGAAGGGGGATATTCACGACATCGGTAAGAACATTGTGCGGATGCTGCTGGAAAATTACGGCTACGGGGTCATTGACCTCGGCCGCGACGTGCCCCCGGAGGAGATCGTTGCCGCCGCGCTGGCGCACCGGGTGAAGCTGGTGGGGCTGAGCGCTCTCATGACCACCACGGTGGGGGCCATGAAGGAGACGATTGATGCCCTGCGGGCTGCAGGTGCTGACTGCCGGGTGATGGTGGGCGGCGCGGTGCTCACTCCCGAATATGCCAAGCTGGTAGGTGCCGATTTCTACGCCGCCGATGCGGCGGAGGCCGCGCGGATCGCGGGTGAGGTATTCGACGCATAAAAGGAGGACGGTATGGATTTTGTCCTGGGTATACTGGCTTTTTACGGCTGTATTCTTTTGTCTGTTGTCGCTGTTGTGGTCAACGCGGTAGATCTGTGCCGGGCAAAGAAGAAAAACAAGCTGACGCCCGGTGCGGTGTCGGAGGAACAGATACGGGATTATAAAACCGCATTGATCTCTTTTGCGGCAATCGCGTGTGTGCTTTTGGCGGTGGTAATTGGTGTTATCTCTTTGCTGGATACGGCCGTTGCCTATATGTGAAGTATTTGGTCTATAAAGGAGAACGGTATGGAATTATTGCTGGGTATGCTGGCCTTTTACGGCGTTACCATCTGGACTATCGTCTCCGCTGTGGTAAACGCGGTGAAATTTTGTGGGGCAAAGAAGAAAAACAAGCTGACCCCCGGCACCGTATCGAAGGAGGAAATGCGGGAGTACAAAATCGAACTGATTTCCTCTTTGGCAATCGCGTGTCTGCTTACGGCGGTAGTGACCGGTGTCACGGTTCTGATGTACACGGCCGTTGCCTATATGTGAGGTATTCGACGCATAAAAGGAGAACGATATGGGATACATTCTGTCACAAATTTTGTTTTACGGCATTCCCCTCGGGGCACTTGCCTTTTTCGTTGTAAGTCTGGTGCGCTTCTGTGGGGGAAGAAAGGCGAACAGGCTGACCCCCGGTGCGGTACCGGCGGAGGAGATGCGGGCGCGGAAGATCATGCTCGTGGTTTCTTCGGTGATCATTGGTCTGCTGGCGGCGGTGGTGATCGGTTTTACGATTCTGCTGTTCATGGCTGTTGCTTTTATGTGAGGTGGATATGAAAGAGCGTACATTTCGGATTTTGCTTTGGTCGGTGCTGGGGGTCTGCCTTGCGCTGACGGCGGCGCACCTGGCCTATGCCATCTATGCGTACCAGCACTGCTCCATCATTTATTTCATCGCAAAGGAGTTGTGGTGAGATGAGGGGGAGACGTATTCTTCGGCAGGGATTGACCCTGTTGCTCTGCGTGGGGCTTTTTGCCGCCTTCAACTGCAGTATGTATCTGCTGCTCACGGGGCGGCTGGCCAACAATTTCAGCGGCGCCACCCGGGCGCAGATGGTGGATGTGGGGGCATATCTCCCCCACGAGCCCGACTCTGATCTGCCTCGGATCGAGGCCGACCTTGAGCTGACGGGAGAGCTTCCCGTACTGGACGGAGCGGCGGCCCTGGTACCGGTTTATGCCGCCGTCATCGACAACCTCTATCCCGAGGGCTCGGTGACCTATGTGGGCGGGACTTTTTCGGATGACAACTATTACGGGGAGAATTTCGCTCCCGACAGCAAGATGCAGTACCGCAACACCGTGCGAGGCTACCGCGCCGTGGTGGACGGGGACTGCGACATCCTCTTCTGTGCCGCCCCCTCCGCCGAACAGAAGCAGTATGCCGCCGACGCGGGGGTGGAGCTGGTCTATCTGCCTGTGGGTAGAGAGGCCTTCGTCTTCTTCGTTAACGCAGACAACCCTGTGGATGATCTCACCGTGGAACAGGTGCGTGGGATCTACGGAGGCGAGTACACCAACTGGGCCCAGGTAGGCGGTCCAAACCGCATCATCAATCCCGTGACCCGGCTGGAGGGAAGCGGAAGCCAAACCATGATGGAGGCCTTCATGAAGGGGCAGCCCATGGGAGGCAAATCCCTTTTCGCGGTGGCGGGGGGCTCGATCGGGTTCTCCTTCCGCTATTATCTGGCGGGAATGGTGGACAATCCGGGGGTGAAAATGCTCGCGCTGAACGGCGTTTACCCCGATGCCGACAACATTCGGGACGGCAGTTATCCCGTGGTGGCTGAGTTTTACGCCATCTACCGCGCCGACAATGCCAATCCCAATGTGCCGCTGCTCTTAGATTGGCTGCTCTCCGCCGAGGGGCAGTCGCTCATCGAGGCCTGCGGGTATGTGGGGGTACAGGAAAAATAGAAAGGAACTTTGGCATGAAGTATGGCATCTGCGTGTGCGGGCTGAACGGGAGCGGCAAGACCACCCTTGCCCATGCGCTGGCGGAAGAGCTGGGCTTCAACCACATGGATGTGGAGGACTATTATTTCACCTCCGCGGATAATCCCTACGCGACGGCCAGAACGCGGGAAGAGGTGGAGGAGCTGCTCCTGACGGATATTCGGCAGCATTCCTGCTTTGTGTTCTCTGCCGTCAATGGCAATATGACCGCTGAGATCAATGGGCATTATGATTTGATCATTTACCTTGAGGTGCCGCTGGATATTCGCATGAAGCGGATTCGTCAGCGGGCGGTGGACAAGTTTGGGGACAGGGTTCTTCCCGGCGGGGCAATGTACGAGCAGGAAGAGAAGTTTTTTGCTTACGCCGAGAAAAGAAAGCCCGATACCATTGAAGATTGGCTGAAAACGGTGCCGTGCAGAGTCCTTCACCTTGACGGCACGCAGTCCGTGCAGGAAAATGTGCGGAGAGTCAGAGATGTTGTTTGCCGGTAAGATTCGTCCGAAAGATAAGAATTTGTAGGTGTGAATGATGAAAACTTTATATATGATTGGTGGCACTATGGGATTTGGAAAAAACACTGTGTGCAAACAGCTCAAACAGTATGTACAGAATAGCGTATTTCTTT
>JAFTUB010000217.1 GCA_017466495.1 Clostridia bacterium | reverse complement strand
GAAACCGTCAATGGACTTGGCATTTTCCAGCACAGCACCGATACCGCCCGCGCTGACGGTACCGAGAATCAGCACCAGAGAAAGCGCACTGATCATGACAATGGCCTGCATAAAGTCAGAAGCACTCTCGGCCAAAAAGCCGCCGAGGAAGGTGTACAGGATAACAAACAGGGCACCCAGGATCATCATCGCCTGGTAGTTCGCATCAAAGAGTGCGGAGAAGAGCTTGCCGCAGGTCACAAAGCAGGATGCGGCATAGACCGTGAAGAAAATCAGAATGAAGAGTGCGGCGACGGTCATAATGATCTTCTTCTTCTCGCGGAAACGGGCGGAGAAGAAGTCAGGCAGCGTAATGGCGTCCCCGGCCACCGCAGAGTAGCGGCGGAGACGGCGGGCAACCACCAGCCAGTTGATGTAAGTACCCACGGCAAGTCCGATGGCGGTCCACATGGCATCTGCAATACCGCACCAATATGCAACACCGGGAAGGCCCATCAGCAGCCAACCCGACATATCGGATGCCTCGGCACTCATGGCGGTGACCCAGGGACCGAGGGAACGTCCGCCCAGGAAATAGTCATTGGAGCTCTTGTTGGCGCGCTTGGCAAAAAAGATACCGATGCCAACCACACAGCACATGTAGAACAACATGGCAACAAGATTCAAAATCTGATCGGAATTCATAAGAACCCTCCTTCAACTGTTTTCGCCGTTTCCCCAACGGAGAAAAGCACTTTAGCGCGGCGATGCAATGATATAATAAAGTTATTATATCACAGCTTCGCATAAAATGGAAGAGGATTTTGCAAAAAAATGAATTATTTTTTGCAAAATCCTCGATTTTTTGTGTCTAAATGCATTTTGGGGGTATTTTTATGCAAAAATCTGTTCCGCTTATTCTCCCATGGCTGCCCGATCGGCGATCAGCAGAACGTCCGCATGAAGGTTCAGAAGCGAAACGGGGCAATCGGTACGCAGCTCTCCGGCCAGCAGGTGAGAAATAGGCTCAGCCTTCTCTGCCCCTGTCGCCAGCAAAATGATGCGCTTTGCGCCGAAAATCGTCCCGAGCCCCATGGTCATGGCCCGCTTCGGCACCTCATCCTCGGAGGCGAAGAAACGGGAATTTGCCGAAATGGTGGAGGGGGTCAGCTTGGTGCAATGGGTACCGAGCACCAGTACCTCATCCGGCTCATTGAAGCCGATGTGGCCGTTTCTGCCCACCCCCAGCACCTGCAGATCAATCCCGCCTGCAGCGGCAATCATCTCATCGTAACGCTTTCCTTCCGCCTCGGGATCCTCTGCTAAACCATTGGGCAGATGCGTATTGGCGGGGTCAATGTCAATACGGGAGAAAAGATTTTCCTCCATATAGCGGCGATAGGAGCAGGGGGCCTCAGGCGCAATAGGGTAATACTCGTCCAGGTTAAATGTACGGGCACGGGCAAAGGAAATCTTCCCTTCCCCGCAGTCCCGGGCAAGCTCGGCATACATTCCCTCGGGGGTGGAACCGGTGGCAAAGCCAAGCACCGAATCGGGTTTCTCGGAAAGCTGCGCTGCCACGATATCCGCGGCACGGCGGGAAACCTCAGCGTAATCCTTACAAACCAAAATGCGAATCATTTTCTTCTCCTTTATTTTGTCTTTATCTCAAAGTACAGCAATCTTTGCTTCCAGGAAACGAGCGGCCTCGGCAATGTCACGGGCGGGATCCTCGCCCACTTCGCGCTCAATGGTCAAAAAGCCGCGATAGCCGATTTCATCCAACGCCTTAAGGTAGTTGTCGAAATCCACGCCGCCCTTGCCCAGGGGAAGCTCTACAAAGGCCTTACCTGCCTGAATAGCTTCCTCGATACCCTCGTACAGGCCGGCCACATCGCATCCCTTCAACTTGACGCCATCCTTGGCATGGGTATGCACGATATAGTCTTTGAGTGTGTACACAGCGCGGACAGGGTCATCTCCTGTGACCATGACGAAATTTGCGGGGTCAAGGTTGACCGCAACACCGCGGGAACCGAGTGGATCCAGGAAGTCCCGCAGGATCACTGCCGTCTCGGGGCCGGTTTCAATGGCAAAATGTGCGCCGAGGCTGTCGGCATACTCGGCAAGCTCTCTGCAGGCCTCCTGCATGATGGCGTAGCGTTCACAGGTTTTGTCCTCGGGCACCACGCCGATATGTGTGGTAACTACATCGGTCTCCAGCTCGCAGGCGAGATCCAGGATGCGCTTGGACTTCTCAATCAGAGCAGGATTGAGTTCGGGATTGGTAAACCCCTTACCGAGGTCTCCGCAAAGTGCAGAAAAAACGAGGCCGTGGGATTTGACAAAATCCAGCAGTTCACGGCGAGCGGCAGGGGTAAGATTCTCGGGGGAATAATCCCCGTGGGTAGCGTACATCTGCAGGCCTTTGGCCCCGATACCTGCGGCACGGCGGATCGCCTCATGCATTTCGCAGCGGAAGGAATCAACCATGACTCCGATCGGAAACTGATACATTTTCGACTTTCCTTTCTCTATTCCAAGATTGGTGGTTTGTACCGAGTACAGTATACTTGATTTTCTCGCTTTTTGCAAGCCCTTGGGGGAATTTTACAAAAAAAAATCGGGTCTGCCGCAATTGCGGCAGACCCGTTAGTAAGACAGGGGCAACTTATGCCTGTGCGTCGTCGGAGTAGACAAGCTCGTCTGCCTCAGCAGCGGGCTCCTCAACAGCCTCTGCCTCCTCCAGCAGTGCGCGGATGGACAGGCTTACGGTGTGCTTCTCCTCGTTGATGTCGATGATCTTCACATCAACCTCCTGGCCGATGGAAAGCACATCTGCGGGCTTCGCAATGCGCTCCTTGGCGATCTGGGAGATGTGGATCAGACCGTCAACACCCTCAACGATCTCAGCAAATGCGCCGAAGGGCATCATGTTCACAATCTTAACGGTTGCAACGTCGCCGATGGCGTACTTGTTGGTGAAGATGTACCAGGGGTTGGTCTCGGCAGTCTTGTAGCCGAGGGAGATGCGCTTCTTCTCGGGATCGAAGGACTTGACGTAAACCGTCAGGGTATCACCGATGGAAACAACATCTGCGGGGGACTTGATGCGTGCCCAGGACAGCTCGGAGGTATGTACCATACCGTCCACGCCGCCGAGGTCAACAAACGCACCGTAGGTGGTCATGCTCTTGACAACACCGGTGTACTGCTTGCCTTCCTCGATCTCTGCCCAGAAAGCAGCCTCGCGAGCCTTGCGCTCCTCACGGAGTACGGCACGCATGGAGCCGTAAGCGCGATGCTGACGGTCCTTGATCTCGATGATCTTGAAGCGAACGGTCTGGCCAACGAGGGTGGTCAGGTCGCCGTCCTTGGGAATACCGGTGTGTGCGCCGGGGATGAAGACGCGGTTGGCGTTGGTCAGGGCAATGACGCCGCCCTTTACTGCCTCAACAACCTTACCCTCAAGAACTGCCTCACTGGTCAGCGCATCAACGATAACCTGCCAACTCTTGTTGGCATCCACGCGCTTCTTGGAAAGGGTTGCTACACCGTCGAGATCGCTGACGCGGATAACGAAGGCTTCGATTTCGTCGCCGACCTTGTACTGTTCGGTCAGCTTTACAGAAGGATCGTCGGTGATCTGATCGGCAACAATGATGCCGGTGACCTTGGCGCCCAGGTCGAGCTGAAGCTCGCTGTTCGTAACCGAAGTTACGATGCCTTTAACGGTGTCTCCTGTATTTAAAGTGATGAGAGATTCTTCGAGCATTTGTGCAAAATTTTCGCTCATGGTTTTATATACCTCCTCTATTATACAGCCCGGTGTTGAAGCACCTGCGGCTATTCCCAGCCGAGCAAACGGCGGAAATTGCTTCATTTGGCGCAGTTCATCCGCTGTTTCCACCAGGCGGGTATCTGCGCAGTTTGCACGGCAAATTTCGTACAGCTTGGAGGTATTGGAGCTGTGTTTGCTGCCGATAACCACCATTCCGTCGCACACGCGGGAAAGCTTTTCAGCCTCCTGCTGGCGAATTTCCGTAACACTACATATTGTATCAAAAATAATTGGATTTGTACAGTACTTTTCGAGAATTTTGATAGACTTTTTCCATTCCGACAATTTCTGGGTCGTTTGTGCCGCAATTGCGACCTTCTTTTTGTACAAATCGCCCAACTCGTTTCGGCACAATGCCGATTCCAGAGCTGCCGCATCGGAAAACACCCTGCCTTCGCCCCGCACATAGCTCATGATCCCCACCACTTCGGGGTGCGCCTCGGCGCCGATCAGCAGAAATATGCTTCCCTCTCCCGAATTTTCGGCGGCAATGCGCTGCACCTTCTTGACATAGGGGCAGGTGCAGTCCTCCACCTCAAAATGCGGATTTTCCTCCGACAGTCGGCGCAGCTTTTCTTCCACTCCACGCTCAATGCCGTGGGCGCGGATCAGCACCGTCACAGGATGTTCGGCATCGGCCTCACGGGCAAGGACAGCCGCCTCTTCGGCATCGGTCACGGTGACGCCTCTGGCCTCGATGCTCTCCTGATAGATCCGATTGTGGATCAGCTGACCCAGGGTGCAGATCCGCGCCCCCGGTTCAGCAGCATCCAACAGGGTGGCCAGACGGTCGGTAGCACGTTTTACGCCAAAGCAGAAGCCGGCATTTTGGGCAATTCGGATTCTTGCTTCAGCCATTGAAACCTTCCTCCAATCGGCAGATTTCGGCAAAAACCCGTCCCGCGATCTGTGCGTACTCGCCCTTGTTCTGTCCTTCTTCGGCATCGGCTCCGCAGACCATGGGAGAACCGAAGATGATATTCACACGCCGGAAGAGGACATAACGATCTTTTTTCATTTTGATGCAGACAGGGATAATGGGTGCACCGGCACGCTGCGCAATCAGGGCAACTCCGTTCTTGGGCTTGGTCTCACGCAGGGGAGTCCCCTTCTGACGGTGCCCCTGAATGAAGACACCGATGCTCTTTTTTTCCTTGAGCAGCTCGATGGAGCGCCGCACCGCCCCCACATCGGTACCGCTGCGGTCAATGGGATAAGCCCCCAAAATGCGGATCAGCGAGGACAGCAGGGGAATCTTAAATAGTTCCTTTTTGGCCATGAAATGCACCTGGGTAATGGCAGCGGCAGCGATCAGAACCGGGTCAAGCAGGCAAATATGGTTGGAGCAGTATAAGTAACCGCCCTCGGCGGGGAGATTTTCCCGACCGAACACGCGGACACGGAAAAGGCGGAGCACCAGCTTGGCCAGCAGGGCATGGGCCTTTTCGTAGAAATTTTTCTTTTCTTTTGCCATAGCCTTAACCTCTCGGCGAGGTGATGCCGGTCTTTTTCTCGACCAGATCCAGCACATATGCCACGCTCTGCTCCAGATCCATTCCGGTGTTGTCAAAGAGGACAGCATCCTCAGCAGCAACGGCGGGGGCAACGGCGCGGCCGCTGTCCCGTGCATCACGGGCATTCATCTCGGCCAACACCTCTTCAAAGGTGGTGGCGATCCCCTTCTGGCAAAGTTCAAGGTAGCGGCGCTGGGCGCGGCACTCGGGTGAGGCGGTGAGGAAAATCTTCACCTGGGCATCGGGAAGGATCACTGTTCCGATATCCCGGCCATCCATAATCACGGCAGTGCGGCGGGCGATCTCCCGCTGGGTATCCAGCAGGAAGGTGCGGACAGTGGGATGAACAGAGACCGCCGAGGCGTAATGGGACATCTCAGGGGTACGGATGGCATCTCCCACCCGCTCACCGTTGAGGTAGACCTGCTGGCTGCCCTCTTCGTACTTGATCTCCAGGGAGATCCCGGGCAAAAGCGCGGCAACCGCGGCTTCATCGGTGGGGTCGGTATCGTGTCGGCGCACGTAAAGGCCAATGGTGCGATAGAGGGCACCGGTATCCACATAAACGATTCCCAGGGCAGCGGCAACGGCACGGGCAATGGTACTCTTCCCTGCACCACCGGGCCCGTCAATGGCAATATTCAGCATAGCAAAGCATCCTTTCTTTGATCTGCGGCATCAGTCGCCCCACGCGGCATGCTCTCCCGCAAGGACTGCGGTGGAGAAGGCGATCTGCAGATTGTAGCCGCCGGTATAGGCATCCAGATCCAACAGCTCACCGGCGAAATAGAGCCCGTCGGTCAGCTTGGATTTCATGGTGCCGGGGTCGATTTCTTTCAGGGTAACGCCTCCTGCGGTGATAATGGCTTCATCGATGGGGCGGAAACACCGGAGGGGAACCGAAAAGCTCTTGAGCAGACTGCCGAAGGCAAGCCGTTCTTCGCGGGTGATCAGATTCACCTTTTTGCGGGGATCAATCCCCGAGCGGGCCACCGCCACGGGAATCAGCTTCTGCGGGAGAAGATCCCCCAGGGCATTGAGGAAATCCCGGTTGGCGTATTTGGCGAAATCGGCCAGGAGCCGCGCGTCCAGCTGTTTGGCATCCAGCGCCGGCTTGAGGTCGATCTGTGCGGTATATTTACCGGGTGTGATATCCCGGATATGGGCAGATGCGGAGAGCACCATAGGCCCGGTGAGACCGAAGTGGGTAAACATCATCTCCCCGAAGTCCTCGTATACAGTTTTCCCGCTCCCCTCGGCAACGATACGCAGGGCAACATTTTTCAGAGAAAGTCCCTGAAGCTGTGCGCAGACACGATCATCGGCCACGATGGGCACAAGGGAGGGGGTCAGCGGGGTAACGGTATGCCCTGCCGAGCGGGCAAAGCGGTAACCGTCCCCGTCCGATCCGGTAAGAGGATAGGACATCCCTCCTGTACAGAGGATCACGGCATCAAAAGCATAAATCTCATCGCCGCACCGGACACCGGTCCCCCGTCCGTCCTCGGTGCAAAGCCCGGTAACACGGCGATAAACCGTCTGCACGCCGCACTGCCGCAGATCGGCAGCAAGGGCTGCCACGATATCGGCAGCCTTGTCCGAAACAGGGAAGACGCGGCGGCCGCGCTCCACCTTGAGGGGAACGCCAAGGCCTTCAAAATGAGCCATGGTATCCTCCGGGCCGAAACGGGCCAGGGCAGCATAGAGGAAGCGGGCATTCCGGGGAACGGCTTCCATAAATTCTTCGGTGGTGCAGGCATTGGTGAGATTGCATCTTCCCTTTCCCGTAATCCGCAGCTTGCGGCCGAGACGGCCTTCGTTGCGCTCAAACAGGGTGACTTCGGCGCCGTTGCGGGCAGCCACGGCAGCGGCCATCATACCGGCAGCACCGCCTCCCACCACGGCCACTCTGCGAAGATCATCCATGGGCTTTATCGTAGACATCGTATTCGTCCCAAATGCTCTCCAGACGGCGGAAGAGAACATTCAGCTCCTCCTGCCGCTTCATGGAAACGGCGGCGATCATGGCATTGATCAGGCTCAGCGGCGCCACCAGGGAATCCACAAAGGAGACCATATCGCTCTGTGCGGTGAGAAGCTCGTCCGCGTACTGGGCAATGGGGGAGAATTCGCTGTCGGTAATGGCAATGACGTTGGCTCCCGTCTCCCGGGCGTATTCCACGGCGTTGATGGTACGCTTGGAGTAGCGGGGGAAGCTGATGGCGATCATCACGTCTTCCTTGCCGATGCGCATAATGCGCTCGAACATCTCACTGCCCGAAGTGGTCTGCACAAACTCTACGTTGTCAAAAATCATCTGGAAATTCTGACTCAGGAAGGACGCAAGGGACGCGGCAGAACGAACACCGATGATATAGATGCGCCGTGCCGAGAGGATCTTATCGATAGCCGCATTGAAGACATTGCGGTCCACCAGATCCAGGGTGTGACGGATGCGCTCAGCATCCGACATCAGCACCTTTTCCAGGATGTCCCCGTCACCGATCAGATTGCTGGCTACCTCAATGCGCTGGAAGGAGGTCAGTTTGGTACGGATCAGCTCCTGCAGAGCGCGCTGGAGCTCGGGATAGCCATCAAACCCCAACTCAATGGCAAAGCGGACCACTGTAGACTCGGATACGCCCACCAGCCCTCCCAGCTTGGAAGCAGTCATATATGCTGCTTTTTCGTAATGGGAAAGGATATAATTCGCGAGCTGCTTCTGTCCCTTTGAAAATTCGGACATCCGCGTTTGGATCATTGTCAAAAGATTCTGTTTCGCCATCGTTTTCACCTGCTTTTTCTCCGTATCCGGTGTATCGGCACGGATTAAATTTACCAAGGCACATACACAATTATTATATCGCACAGGCACACAAAAGTCAAGGGATTTCACCGATTTGTCCCCCAAAACCGCCCCCTTGCTCTTGACAAACGCATGGCTTTCGCGTATAATCAAAGAAGATTACTCACGAAAGGATATCGCCATGATCCGCTATCTTCTTCCCCGGGAAGGGCTGTTTTACCGCGCCAATCTCCACAGCCACAGCACCGACTCGGACGGGCATTTTACCCCCGAGGAGCTGGTCGAGGGCTACCGTGCCCACGGTTATTCCATCCTCGCCATCACCGATCATAATCTCTTCCTTGATCGCAGTTCTCTTTGCCGGGACGATTTTCTGGTGCTCAACGCCTTTGAATACAATCATGCCGACTATATTCCCGAGAACCGCACCGTCCATCTCGGGATGATTGCCCGCTCTCCCGACATCCGGGAAATGCCCCAACTGTTGGCCTTCCCCAACTGCCCCGTGGGCACCGTCGATGATACCTTCACCGCCTCAATCAACGAAAACATTCGCCGGGGCAACGAGGCCGGCTTTCTCACCGTCCTCAACCATATGCGCTGGTCGCTGGACAATGAGGCCGACGTTCTGGCCTACCGCGGGATGTGGGCAATGGAGGTCTTCAACCACTTCAGCGAGGTGCTGGGGATCGAAGAATTCAACCTTTCCGCTTACCTCTCCAAGATCCGCCAGGGAGAGAATCTCTTCGGCATCATGGCCGACGACAACCACAATCTGGTGGGATCCCGTCCGCGCAGTTTGGGCAATCTCCAGCCCTGGGACTTCTCCTTCGGCGGCTGGATCGAGGTGAAGGCACCTGAGTTAAGTTACGCTGCCGTAATCAAGGCCCTAGAACAGGGGGATTTCTACGGCTCCATGGGCCCTCGCTTTGAAGAGCTTTATATTGAGGACGGTATGCTTCACGTAACCTGCTCGCCCGTACGGTGCATTTCGGTGGCCGGCAATGTTCGCCGTTTCCACAACCAGTGGAGCCGTAACGGAAGCTTCACCGACGCAGTCTTCCCTCTGCAGGAGGGTATGGATTTCGTGGTGGTCACCCTCACCGACAATGAAGGGCGTAGCGCCGTTTCCAAGGCGTACCGACTCTGAATACAAACACAAACCGCAGATCTCTGCTGTT
>JAFTUB010000016.1 GCA_017466495.1 Clostridia bacterium | reverse complement strand
GTGGCACGCTTCATGCGTGACGGAGAGGGTATTTAGCGGCATTTCGCGTTTTTACCCTCTCACCCGCCCGTCGCAAAGCTGGGCGGGAGCTCTCCCAGAGGGAGAGCCTTTCTTCGTGCCTCCTCCGCTAAACAACAATTTACAATCAAAAAAACCGAAAGGAAACACGCCCATGGCCTTCGACGCAGGTATGCTCGCCTGCATGACACATGAGATCACTGAGGCTGCCCTCGGCGGCAGAATTGAGAAAGTCATGCAGCCCGAGCGAGACGAGATCATACTGCAGATCCGCTCCTTTGAGGGCGGCCGCCGCCTCCTCATCAACGCAGGCGCCAACCCCCGTATCGGCTTTACCGAGCTGACAAAAGAAAACCCTGCCCAGCCCCCCATGTTCTGTATGCTCCTGCGCAAGCACCTGACGGGTGCCAAGCTGTCCTCCATCGAGCAGGCAGGCTTTGAGCGGGTGGTCACTCTTGGCTTTGACACAAGGGACGAAATGGGCTTCCCCTGCACCCGCTACCTCATCGCGGAGCTGATGGGCAAGTACTCCAACCTCATCTTTGCGGACGAGAACAAGCGCATCATTGCCGCTTTCAAGACCGTGGACTTCACCACCTCCACCCAGCGGCAGGTTCTCCCGGATATGCGCTACGAGCTGCCCCCGCCCCAGGACAAGGACAACCCCTTGGAGACGGATTTCGAGAGATTTTCCGAGCTGTATCAAGCCGAAAACCCCGAAAAACCTTTGGATAAATTTATCCTTTCCCGCTTTTTGGGCATCTCCGCCGCCGTGGCAAGAGAGATGGTCTTCGTTTCCACCCGCCATCCCGACACGCCCGCCAAATACGCCTCGGCAGAGACTCTTTGGAAGGGCTTTTCGGCAGTCATGGATCGCATCAAGACCGCCGACTATGCCCCCACCATGATCCTCTCTGACGGCAAGCCCGTGGAGTACGCCTTCTGCCCCCTCACTCACTATACAAGCCCCACCGAATCCCGTCCCTTTGAGACCGCCTCGGCCATGCTGGACGCTTACTTTGAGACTCGTGACAAGGCCAGCCGCCTGACCCAGCGAGCCTCGGACGTCCTGCGCCTGCTCACCAACGCCGAAAGCCGTGTCAAGAAGAAGCTGGACATGCAGGAGAGCGAGCTGCGGGACTGCGAAAAAGCCGCCGCCTACAAAAAATACGGTGACCTCATCACCGCAAGCATCTATATGATCAAAAAGGGCGACAAGGAGGTAGAGCTGACCGACTACGAGGATTGGAACGAGCAAACGGGCGAATACGGCTCCTGCCTGATCACCCTGGACGAACGCCTCACTCCCGCCGCCAACGCCCAGAAATACTACAAAAAGTACGCCAAGGCCCGCAACGCCAAGGTGGAGCTGACCAAACAGTTGGCACTGGGCAGGGAAGAGCTGAACTATATCTACACGGTTTTCGATGCCCTCTCCCACGCCGAAACAGCCAACGATTTAGCGGAAATCCGTGACGAGCTGTATCGCTCGGGCTACGCCTCCCGCATGAAGGGCTACGCCGCCCCCAAGAAACAGCCCGCCCCCACCGTGGCCAAGTTCAAGACCACCAACGGCTATCTTGTCCTCTGCGGCAAAAACAACCTCCAGAACGAGCATATCACGCACAAGCTGGCCGATCGAAACGACTACTGGTTCCATGCGAAGGGCGTCCCCGGCTCCCACGTGGTCATGGTGACGAACGGCGAGGAGCCCGACGCGCAGGACTTCACCGACGCCGCCTCCATCGCCGCCCACTACTCCAAGGCCGCGGGCGGTGCCCAGATCCCCGTGGACTACCTCCTGGTCCGCCACGTCCGCAAGGTGCCGGGCGCCAAGCCGGGATTCGTGACCTACCATACAAATTGGACGGCGTACGTCACGCCCGATGCCGAGAGGATCGCGGGGATGAGGGTCAAGTAATGAAAAAGATTATCACAGTTCAACACCCGCAATCTGAGCAACACACCAATGGCATGATCGGTTCTCTCGGTGACTGGGACCTGACTGAATACGGTATTGCCCAAGCGCACAAGATTGGTCAGAATCTGTTGCGTGAAATCGGGGACGAGCCCCATGTGCTTTATTCCTCGGATCTGCGTCGAACCAAGCATACCGCTGAAATCCTTTCCTCTTACCTACACATTGAGCCGCAATTCTCCCCATTACTTCGGGAGTTTGATCTCGGCGAAGCGAATGGAAAGACCAAGCAGTGGGCGAAGGAGAATAACACCTGCTCCGTGTGGCCGGGCACGAAGGATTGGGCGAAAACCGTAGACGAACGGGTTTTTGTCAACGCCGAGACCAAAAGGGAAGTTGCTCTCCGCGTTGCGGAGTTTATGGAGAAGGTCGTGACTCCGACAAAGGAGAATATCATCATTGTATCCCATGACGGGACATTAAGTATATTCTTTGCTCTGTGGTTGGGGATGGATATTGAAATGCTGAATCGGTGCAACTTGTCCGGCAAATCGGGAGGCGTATCCATCCTTTGCGAGGATGCGGCAGGGCATCGGATTATTTCGCGGCTCAATGATATGTCATTTATTCAATTATGAGAATCAGCCTCGGCAGGGAATGATCCCAGCCGAGGTTTTTCGTTCTTTTCTTTTATACTTATTGACAAAAGCCCTGCACCATGTTATAATCATCATGACCTATTTTGCACAAAACCTTACAAAAGGAGACCATACCATGCTCATTTCCAACACCCCCCTCGCCTCCTACCGCATCACTCTCCCCGCCGCCGCTCTGGAGGGCGAGCGGGACGCCGCTGAGGTGCTCCATGACACCCTCGCCCGCGCCACGGGTGTGACCCTCGAGATCGCCACCGACGCCACTCCCGCCGCCGACTGCGAGATTATCATCGGCCAGACCAACCGCGACACCGATAAGGTCATAGCCGCCCGCTCCGAGATCAAGAATGACGGCTATGCCATGGTTGCGGACGGTACCCGCCTCTATATCACGGGCATCCTCCCCCGCGGCGGTGTCTACGGCGTCTACACCTTCATGGAGGACTACCTGGGCGCGCGGTTCCTCTCCGACACCTACATGACCGTCCACGACGGTGAGGTAAAGGATATCCCCGCCGACCTGTGCCGCGTGGATTCCCCCTACTTCTTCTCCCGCGACTTCTACTGGTTCCACATCCTCCATCCCCGCCGTCCCACCAAGATGAACGCCCGTAACGCG
>JAFTUB010000216.1 GCA_017466495.1 Clostridia bacterium | reverse complement strand
TTTGAAAAAAAGTCCCCCACACCCCTCAAAAAACGTTAAACGCGCCTCATCGCAAAGAAAAAGGGAGCCGCGCTTCTGCGCGGTTCCCTCTTTGCTATTCGGTCACGGTTACATGGATTGTTCGCAAAATCTTTCCTGCATGGGAGAAGGTAATCTTCCCCTGCCCTGCTGTTTTGGCGGTAAGCACACCGCCGTAGGTCAGGGTCATGTCCCCTTCCGACGCAATGGTAAGGTTAGCAGAAGAAATGGGCGAGGTCACAAACACCAGGCGGGTGGCCTGCCCGGCCTTCACCGTCAGAGTATCTGCCACCTCTTCCCCTCTGGGATCGGCGGTGATATCAAACACTGTCACCGACTCGGGGGCGTTGGGGGTTCGCAGGCGAGCGTAGAGGTTTTTTGCAATATCCTGCCCCATGGCGTTATAGCCCAGCTGGGTGGGATGACAGTTGTCCAAAATCGCTTCCTTAGCGGTGGTGGGACGGGTCTGCGCTTCCCCGGAAATCACGGTATAATCAATTTCGGGGAAGGATGCCTTCACTCGTCCGTCATCGGTCCATTCCTTCTCGATATTGCTGGCAATGAACATCTGAGGGTAGTCCGCCGAGACGGCCATGTAGAAATTGTGGGCCTTATCGAAGATATATTTATCCAGGCGATAGGCAATATCCCACACGTTAGCGGTGGTCACCGTCTCCCAAATGGGGATCAGCCCGAGGACGGTGGGAGCATCGACCTTCCCGTCTCCGTCAATGTCCACGGTACAGCCCTCGGCGATACCTCCCCAAAGGGATTCGTACCACTTCTCGGTCAGGCGGTCAAAGACACGGAGATCGTCATAGGGCACTTTTTTCTCCACGAAGTTGCCGCCGCTGAAGTTCAGCGCGGCCACATCCCGCAGAATGAAGTGCCCGGCGGCCACCTCATTTTTCAGCACGCCGGCGGCGTAGTTGAACATCTTCATGGCGGTCTTGTGGTGCTTGGCATCCCTGTCCCACTCGGTAATGCAGCTGCCCGAGACAGCGGCATTCACCACCCAAATCTTCTCCCCGGTGAGACGGTTCCACTGCAGCGCAAGGCCGCCGCCCACGCCGGGACGTCCGCGGGTATAGAAGCCGTCGATCCCCTTGGGGGTGGACTCGGCATAAGCCCCCAGTCCCACGGTGGCAGGGGGATTCTCAAATTCCTTCAGCCGCTCAAAGTTATCGTAAAGCAAAGTGGTGCTGTATGCCTGGCCCGGCTCACAGTACACCGACTCGGCAAAGGAGCCCTTGTAACCCTCCCCCAGGCTGTGGCCGGTGATGAGCAGCAGGGTGATGGGCGCGGGGGAAACCTCAATGCGGTATTCCACCCCGTCGGCCTCCACCAGGACGGTTCCCGTCCCTGTGGCAACCAACAGGCCGTTATCGGCATCATAGGTGACTACCGCAGTATCGGGCGACTCGGTGCCCACCCCACGGGAAGTCACCGTCTGACTTTTCACAGTAAGATCGGTCACGGCAGCCCCAAACAGGGCCTCCGTTTTTTTTCGGTCATCGTAATACATCTTCACGGCGGGTTCCTCCGGTTTCTCGGGTTCAGCGGTAGTTTCGGCGGCAGGGGTGGTATCGGGGGCCTCTGTTTCGATCGGTGGTTCCGACGCTTCGGCACAACCGAATAAACCGCCGCAGAGGATAGCAAGGACAAGGAAAAGCGCAATATATCGGTTCATATCCGTACTCCTTTTCGTCACAAAACGATCTCTGCTTTCATCAGTGTAGCACACCGCCGCCGGGCTGTCAAGACAGTACCGGGCGGAGTGACGCGCTTACAACAAGACCGACATCACCCGGGGGCAATGTCGGTCTTGCCGTTAATCATTCACCGCGTGGGTGTCAGGATTTATCTTGCAATTTTTTCTTGCCCAGCACAACCGCGCCGCAGACGGCGATCATCAGAGCCGCAATCACGATCACGGTGAAGTCACCGGTGGAGGGGGTCTGCGTGGGAGCCACAGTAGTTGCGGGAGCTGCAGTGATTGCAGGAGCTGCGGTGGTAGCAGGAGCTGCGGTGGTAGCAGGAGCCGCAGTGGCAGCAGGAGCTGCAGTGGTTGCAGGAGCTGCGGTAGTTGCAGGAGCTGCAGTGGTGTCGGGAGCAGAAGCCTGATTTGTCATGTATGCTTCAAAGTCGAAGGCATCCAGGTCAGCCTTTCTCTCGAAGAAGGCAATATACTTCAGATACATACGGGCATCGTCGTTGGCGGTGAGGTTATTACCGCCCTCCTGAAGCTGGAACTTCAGGTCGTTGTTTTTGTCGATGGTGGTATTCTTCCAAATCGCGTTGCCGCCGAAGTCGGAAATCTTACCCGAAACAACCGCCCACTCGCCGCTCTTTACATCTTTCGGAACGATATCAATATCAGTCCAGGCCTGGGTACGGAGGCGAAGGGTGGCCTGGGGGTGTGCGGTATGGTTGGCCAACTTATACATCACCTGAACATACTTGTATTCCTTACCGGAAACCGTCACATCATCACTGTTGCCCTTGATGATAAAGCGCGAGTGCGTGGTGGAATCCAGCTTCTCGGTTGCGGTTACATAAAGGGATTTCTCGGTCTCATCAAAGCCGACCTTGCCATAGCCGTCCTTACCCCAGTTCCAGCCGCTGATGTAGAATTTGACATCCTCTGCCAGGGACTCGCCTTCTGCCAGCAGAGCGGTGGTGTACTTGGGATCATTGAAGGGCATGACCACGATCTTTCCGCCGGGATTGGGATCCTCGTTGTCAGCCTCAGCGGTGGGCAGGGTTGCGGGGTCGGTGGGGGTGTAGGTATATGCTTCGGCATCAGCCTCGTTCTGGAAGAATGCGATATACTGAATATAGAGCTTATAATCGCGCTCTTCATTGGTGATGTAGCTGGTGTCCATGGAGGAGAGCTGGAAACGGAAAACGTGACTAGAGTCAATTACCTTGTCCTCCCAGGCTGTGCCCGAGAAGTCGCCGATGTACTCGACCCAAGTGTTTACTTCAGGAATGGAAATCAGATTAAACGTAGTCCAATCCTGCGTGCGGAAAAACACATTGGTCAAGTCGTTTTCCGAAACCAGCTTGAACTTGATCTTGACATAGGGGTAGTCTGCGCACACGATGCCTGCATCATCATTCTGCACGGTAAAGGTGACGCGCTGGAAAAACAAATTGCCGGAACCCGGCTTCTCCGGGTTGGGGGTCATACAGATGGCCTTCTCGGTTTCATCATAGGTGATGTTACCGTAGCTGCCGTTATCGGCCGTCTCAAAGCGGCTGATATAGTAGGGGAGCAGAAGGTCGGTATTCTGGATGACATCCTTGGATGCGTTGGGAACGTCAAAGTTCCATACCTTCATGGGACCGGCGGCCGACGAGGTAACAGCAAAAATGCTGAACATCGACAGCAGCATTGCGAGGCAAAGCAGAACGGAAAAATGCTTTTTCATGTTTTTTCTCCTTACACAAATTCGATTTTCTTCCGTGCATATCGGACATACCAATGCCCGGAAATGGTGTATATATTATACCATTGAGTGTA
>JAFTUB010000215.1 GCA_017466495.1 Clostridia bacterium | reverse complement strand
TGTCCACAGGATAGATCTCCTGTCCTGCGGCGCGGGCGGTTTCCATGACAATGTCCCCCGCCACCACCAGGGATTCCTTATTGGCCAGGGCCAGGCGGCGGCCTGTCCGCAGCGCAGTGAGGGTAGGTTCGAGGCCTGCACGGCCCACGATAGAATTGAGAACAACATCTCCGCCGTTCTCTTCGATCATGGCACAGATTCCTTTGGCACCGGCCTACACCCGACCAGGGGTGTCGGCCAGTCGGGTACGCAGATCCGCCGCGGCAGCCTCATCGGCCATGGCACAGGCGGCAGGGGAAAACTCCCGCACCAATGCCTCGGTCTCAGCCACGCTTCGGTTGGCGCTGATGGCGGTTACAGGGATTCCCTGCTCCCGCGCAACATCCAGTGCCTGCAGGCCAACCGACCCGGTAGCACCCAGAACCGTCATGGAGGGGAAAGCCGCTGACGTGGTTTTATTCATAGAAGTGTCTCCTTCGGATATTCTAAAGCAAGAGGGCAGGCGGGAGTCCCCGCCCTGCCCTTTTCGTTAAGCGTAAAAAAATCCAAGCCGGGGCAGCGCGCAGAGCATCAGCATCACCAATGCCACCGCTGCAATGCTGTCAAAGCGGTCCATAACACCGCCGTGACCCGGAAAAAGCTTGCCGTAATCCTTGATCCCATGCTCCCGCTTGATCAGCGAGGCGATCAGGTCCCCGATCTGCGAGCAGACCGAGAGCAGCAGACCGCTGATACCAAGGAAGAGGTAATTCGGCTGCACTTGGGTGAGGGCGGCAGTAACTGCGCCGAAGACCACACAGGCAATCATGCAGAACAAAATTCCTCCCACACTTCCCTCCACCGTTTTGTGGGGGCTGACTGTGGGAATGAGCTTATGACGGCCGAACAGGCGGCCGCAAAGATAGGCAAAAATATCGGTGATCCATGCCGCAATGAAGATCAGCAGATAGATGTACTTTCCGGTTTCGCTGAAATCACGCACCATGACAATGGCCGAAAACGCCAGAATAATGTAAGTACCCGCAGCAAAGATCTCAGCACTCTTTCCGAAGGTCAGCACGCCGCGGGAGAGCAGCGTGGCAGCCATCAAATAGAAGAAGTACGCCATCAGCACAAACAGGACCATGCTCCCAAAAGAAGGGATGGAATCCAGCAGACGGGCCACAGCCGGCATTGCGGCGGCAACAAGATAAAGCGGAAGGGTGACAATCAGGTTCTTGTGCACGCCCAGGCAGCGCATCATCTCAAAAGTCCCCATCACCGCAAAAAAGCCAGCCGCAATGGGCAGGACCCAGGTATGGGAGAGAAACAAAATTGGCAATAAAACAGCAACACCGATCAGGGCGGTGATAAATCGAGTTCGCATGATTTAATTCCTTTCACACCCCGCCAAAGCGGCGTTGTCTTGCATAGAAATGCCGCACCGCTTCATCCACATCTTCGTCTGACAGATCGGGCCAGAGAACATCGGTGAAGTACAGCTCAGCATATGCCGCCTGCCACAGCAGGAAATTGGACAGGCGCAGCTCGCCTCCCGTCCGCACGATGAGATCGGGATCGGGAGAATGGGCGGTATACAGCGCCGAGGAAATATCCTCAGCACTTACCGTCTCCACACCCCGGGCAAGCAGAGAATTCACGGCGTGGACGATCTCGTCCCGCGCGCCGTAGTTGAGGGCAACATTGAGGGTCAGCTCACGCCCCGCCGAGATCTCCTCGATCCGATCAATGCGGCGGCGAAGCTCCTCGGAGAGCACACTGCGGTCCCCAATGAAGCGGTAGCGGATGCTCTGTGCATCGGGATCGGCATCGCAGCCGTCCAGATACTCCTCCAGCAAACGCATAATGGCCTTGACCTCCCGCGGAGGACGGGACCAGTTTTCGGTGGAAAAAGCATACACCGTCACCGTTTTGATCCCGATATCCCCGCAATGGCGGACGACCTTTTTAAAATTGGCGGAACCGACTTTATGCCCGTACTCCCGCGGCATTTTGCGTCGCTGCGCCCAACGGCCGTTACCGTCCATAATAAAGGCAATGTGCTGCAGACGCTCATCCACGTGAAGCTGATTTTCGTTTTTTGTTTCAGACATAGGGTGTCTCCGTTTTTCTATATAGTCTGCAGTGATACGGCTCTGCCGTGTCAGATCTCCATGATCTCCTTGTCCTTGGCGGCGGTGATGGCATCGACCTGCTTGATGTACTTATCGGTCAGGTCCTGGATTGCCTTCTCAGAGGCTTTCTGCTCATCCTCGGTCATGGTGCCGTCCTTCTTCTGCGTCTTGCAGGTATCATTGGCATCGCGGCGGATGTTGCGAATAGCAACCTTGGCATCCTCACCGTACTTCTGCACCTGCTTCTTCAGCTCGCGGCGGCGCTCCTCGGTGGGCTGGGGGAAGACCAGACGGAGAACCTTACCGTCATTCTGCGGGGTGATGCCGATATCGGAAGCAAGGATGGCCTTCTCCATGTCCTTGAGCGACTTTGCATCGAAGGGGGAGATGGTCAGGGTCTTGGCGTCGGTCACGCGGACATCAGCCATGGTGGTGATGGGGGTGGGCGTTCCCCAGTAGTCAAAGGTCACGCGGGACAGAACGCCTGCGTTGGCGCGGCCTGCGCGGACGGAGGTCAGCGTATCCTCGAGGGATGCGAGACTCTTTTTCATTCTCTCTTCGTAATCCTTGGTGTTCAGCTTCATAACAATTCTCCTTTGTTTTATGTATGGTTGTCGAATAAGCAGTCAGTTTTTGAGTCTTGCCTCGGTGTTGACCCGGGTGCCGATCTTCTCACCGGCCATAACCCGGCCGATGTTGGCGGGATCCCGCAGGTCAAAGGCGATAAAGCCAAGCTCCCGCTCAAGTCCAAGCTGTGCAGCGGTCAGGTCGATTGCCTTAAGCCGCTGGGCAATAATCTGCTCGTAGCTGAGGGCATCAAACTTTACGGCATCCGCAAATTTTCCGGGGTCCTTGTTGTAGATACCGTCCACATTCTTGGCCATCAGCACCACATCCACCTCCAGCTCGGAGCCGCGGACGATGGCAGTGGTATCGGTGGAAACGTAGGGGATCCCCAAGCCGCTGCCCAGGACAACCACCTTCCCCGCATTCAGCGCAGCATCCGCCGCTTCACGGGAGTAATGCGCCGCCAGGGGAGAGACATCCACCGTGGACATAGCCACAGCAGGAATCCCCTCCTGCTCCAGGGCATCCACAACTGCCAGGGCGTTGATCACCGTGGCCAGCATCCCCATGGCATCACCACGGGAGCGATTTTTCATGGGGAAACCGGAATCGCGGCCTCCGCGCCAAATGTTGCCGGCTCCCACCACCACAACCAGCTGGGTGCCGCTGTCAAAAATATTCTTCAGATTTTCTGCCGCTTCCTTGAGGCGGTCCTCCGCGTAGATCGTTTTCCCCTCGTCGCTGCGCAGAGCCTCACCCGAGAGCTTGATCAGAACGCGCCGATAAACCGATGTTTTCTTTTCCATGGAAAATCCACCTCCGAGAATAGATAATATACTGTCCCTATTATTTTACTCCATTCGGAGATTTTTGTAAACAGTAATTTGCAAATTTTTTTGCTGCTTGCGAAAAAACTGCCACAGGAGCAGTCTCATGTGACAGTTTTTTCGTTATTTAATGGGAATCGGTATCTTATTTGCCGGTCAGCTTTGCGATTTCCTCAGCAAAGTTGTCCTCGCGCTTCTGGATACCCTCGCCCTTCTCGAAGCGGTAGAACTCAACAACCTTGATCTCGCCGCCCAGCTCCTTAGCGGTAGCTGCGATATACTGACCGACGGTCAGATCGTCGTCCTTAACGTAGCCCATGTCTACCAGGCAGTTGTTGTCGTAGAACTTGGAGATTCTACCCTCAACCATCTTAACCTTGATCTGCTCGGGCTTCTTGGCGTTGGCAGGATCGTTGGCGATCTGTGCAAGAAGGATGCTCTTCTCTTCCTCGATTACGCTGGCAGGAACCTGCTCGCGGCAGAGGTAGGGAGTGGGATATGCGCCGATCTGAAGCGCGATGTTCTTCGCAAATGCTGCGAACTCAGCCTTATCGGCAACATTGGTCTCAAACTTAGCGATAACACCGATGGAACCGGTGCCATGGATATAGGTGCTGGTGATACCGTTGACCAGAACAAAGCGGCGGATGGTGATCTTTTCACCGATCTTGAAGATCATTTCCTTCAGCTTTGCCTCAACGTTCATCTCATCGTCGAACTTGCAGGCCATGAGTGCATCAACATCTGCAGGCTGCTGAGCGATGATGATCTTCAGCAGATCGGCAACGAATGCCTTGAAGGTTTCATTCTTTGCAACGAAGTCGGTCTCAGAGTTAACCTCGATCATTGCGGTGTAGTCGCCTTCCTTAAGGATCTCAACAACACCGTCAGCAGCGATTCTGGTTGCCATCTTGGACTCGGCCTTCAGCTCGCCCTTCTCACGGAGGATCTTGATCGCCTCTTCGAAATTACCGTTTGCCTCAACGAGTGCCTTCTTGCACTCCATCATACCGATACCGGTCTGCTTACGCAGTTCGGCAACGTCTTTTGCAGCAATATTTGCCATGATTCTATCTCCTTAAATTTTAATCGTTGGGGACTCAGGCCTCTGCATCCTCAGCAGCGGGCTCAGCATCGGTCAGCTGCTCACCCTGCTTACCCTCGATGACAGCGTCAGCGAGAACAGAGGAAACGAGCTTGATTGCGCGGATTGCATCATCGTTACCGGGGATGATGTAGTCGGCATCATCAGGGTCACAGTTGGTGTCAACGATGGCAAGTACGGGAATACCCAGCTTCTGTGCCTCGGCAACAGCGTTCTTCTACTTGCGGGGGTCAACGATGAAGATTGCGGAGGGGAGGGTGTCCATGGTGCGGATACCGCCGAGGTTCTTCTCCAGGTCGAAGATTTCCTTCTGCTTAGCGGCAACTTCCTTCTTGGGAAGCATATCAAAGGTACCGTCCTCCTGCATCTTGGTCAGGTTGTTGAGACGGTTGATGGAGCGCTTGATGGTCTTGAAGTTGGTCATCATGCCGCCGGGCCAACGAACGTTGACGTAGTACATACCGCAGCGGGTAGCCTCTTCCTTGATGGCATCGGCAGCCTGCTTCTTGGTACCGACGAACAGGAGGGTACCGCCCTGTGCGGAGAGGTCACGAACGAAGTTATAAGCCTCGTCGAACTTCTTTACGGTCTTCTGGAGGTCAATGATATAGATACCATTGCGCTCGGTGAAGATGTACTCAGCCATCTTCGGGTTCCATCTTCTGGTGTGGTGTCCGAAATGGACGCCTGCTTCAAGCAGCTGCTTGATCGAGATAATCGACATTTTTCATGTCCTCCTTCGGTTATTTCCACCACAGCGTACGGCGTGTTCAACTCGGATAAACCGGGCACCGATCACGCAAATCTGCGCTGTGTGTGTGATATTTTCTTGCAGTTAAATGGGATATTCCACTTTTTCCGCAATTGTAGATAGTATAGCACAGCAGGCCGTTCTTGGCAAGAGCGGCCTGCATAAGTTCACAATTTGTTTACATCTGTTTTCGGATTTCTCCATCGTCAGCCCCGTTTTCCCCGGGGCGGTGCGGGACAGCATTCCTCCGGTGAGAGCCGGACCAGGATGGCATCGTCGCCGATGGTCTCGATCTTCTCCCAGGGAATCACCGTCCGGGACACCCGGCCGAAGCAGAGGAATCCCCCTTCTCCGGGGACCGCAATGGCAGTGATCCTCCCGTCGCACAGGGTAAACTCCAGATCGCACACATAGCCGAGCCGGTGGCCGTTGCAAAGGTTGATGACTTCCTTTTCCCGCAGTGCGGTAAAGCTGCACATGGTCATACGTACTCCTCCCGATTGCTTGATCACAGCAATCTATGCGGGAGGAGGGGAAATCATTCCTGCGGAGGAACGTATTCCTCTGTTTCGGTGCGCCGCAGCTCACGGACGGCACGCACGGTGCGAAGGATCTCACCACCGAAAATTGCGGCCATGGGCGAGATCAGCAGACAGAACTGTGCCGACAGCGGAAGCACACAAACACCGAAAACGCCGCCGATGCCCGGCAGAAATGCACAAAGCAGAACAAAAGCCAACACCGCAGCAGGCCAAAGCAGTCCGATCCGGGAGCTGCGGAACAGCGCACTTCCCCGTCGGCAAACGAAGAGAATGGCCAACTGCGTCAGCACCAAAGTCAGGAAAAGAAACGCGCCGCTTTGGGGTCCGTCCGCCGTAAAGGCATTGGTCAGGCGCAGGACATGGACGGTCAGAACCGCAATTCCGCCGCAGACTGCGCCGATGAGCACATCGGCCAAACACCGGCGCCAGGGATGGGCAAACAGGGATTTCGGTGTCTCCGCATCCCTGCCCCGGTCAAAGGCGCAGACCAGGATCGCTCCAAAGTCCAGAATCAGCCCCGAGAAAAGCAGATGCAGGGGTTTGAGATCGGGGATCCCCAGGCAGAGCAGGCAAATCAGCATCACGGTGCGCATACTTTGTGCCGCCAGCAGACACCGCAGCGCCGAGGCGAGATTTGCCTCAATGCGGCGGGCAGTACGGCGGACAGCAGCCAGGGCGCAGATTCCCCCTCCCCCGTTATGGGGACGGCGGACAAGCACACCGGCATTTTTCTTGAGCAGTTCGGTACCGTACAGCTCCCCTGCCCCGGGATCCAGAGCGGTGAGCAGCCGGTTTTCCCGGCGGTGGGAATAGTCCACGGGAGTACACGCCCCGCTCACGGCGCAGGCCTGTACCGAGGAAAGATCCTTCATCTCCACCCCAAGCCCCAGGGTGATGCTCCCTGCCGCACGGCGCTCAGCCAGCCACGCCCGCCGTGCGGCGGAACTGTACCCCAGGCAAAGCTCTGCATCCGGGGCAATGGCCTCCGGCGCGCGGCAGATCACGCCGCGGCGCAGAACACCTGCAGTACGGGCGAGATTCTCCATTCGGGCCTGGTCGGGACAATCGCTCATCAACACCACGCGGACACCCTGCCGCGCCAGTGTTTCCACCGACTCGGTCGCGTTTTCGGCCACAGGATCGC
>JAFTUB010000214.1 GCA_017466495.1 Clostridia bacterium | reverse complement strand
GTCACCGTGGACGAAGAGGCAGGGAATATCCTTGTTCTGTACCATGGCCTCCAGCGGGGTGTAGTCCTTGAAGGTGAAGTTTTCCCGAAGCTTGCAGTTGAGATTCACCGCCGCCAGGGTAGGACCGGCCATCTTGCCGACGTTCTTTTCCAGGGTCAGCTTGATGATCTCGTTGGGGGTGGAGTAGCCGCAGTCCGCGATGATGCCGCAGACCCGACCCGCAATGGGCAGACCCGCCGCCATCAGCACGGTGGCCGCGCCCATGGAGACGCCGCAGAGGTAGACGGGAAGTCCGCCGTGATGTTGGTCCAGCCAATCCAGCCAGGTCAGCACGTCGTAGCGCTCGTTGATCCCGTATGAGATAAGGTCGCCGCCGCTTTCCCCGTGACAGCGCTGGTCGATGAGCAGGAGGTTGCAGGCGTTCTCATGGAGGAAGGGGGAGCTGGCGGAGAAATCCACACACCAGCGGCTGTGCCAGCCGTGGACCATGATGACGGTGCGCTTGGCCCCCTCGGCGGGGTACCAGTGGGCGCGGAGGACGTAGTTGTCCCGGCTGCGGAGCTCCACAAGCTCGGTGGGGGTGTTTTTCAGAGCCTCGGTCATCTCCCGGATCTCGGGATCGAGGGGAGCGGGCTCGGCCCCCGTGCCAACGGCGATGAGGGCATCGCTGGCGGGGGTGCGGCGGCGGGCGATGATCGTGGTCATCAGCTCGGTATAGACGGCGGCGGTAGTCAGGGCGGCTCCGCCGATGGCCAGACCGATCCCCGCGGCGATACGGGCGGCGGGACTCATTTTCTTACTCATGGTTTTCAACCTCCGTTTCGGGTTGGATGGGGGCTTCGGCGGGTGCGGCCTCGGCTTGCGCTTCGGTTGCTTCTGCCATTCTGGCCATCTCTGCCAGCTTCATAGCGTCATACTCGGCGCGGGTCATCATGGGCTCCTCTGCCTCGGTCTCGGGATAATCCCTTTCGCGGCGGGCGCGGACACTGTGGAAGAGCAAAAGAGCACTCAGCGGCACAGCCATGCGAATGAACCACTCGTGGAAGATCATGAGGAAGGTCTGATCCACCTTGCCGTCGGTCTGAGGAATGTCCGCGCCCATTTCCAGGGCGGCAGCGTACATTTCCTCGCTGATATTCCGCAAGTGGGGAAGCAGGATCAGATAGGTGAAGACCGTAACCAGGAGAACCTCCCAGAACATTTCTCTCTGGACGATGCCGTCACGGCGGTCGTGCTTACAGTAGACCAGTCCCTGGAAGATGCACATGACGATCCAGGGCAGGGCAAAGCTCACCTGCTTGAGGATCCAGGCAGAGGTCTTGCTCTCCTGCTCCAGAAGGCGGGCGTGGAAAAAGTCGATGGCGGTGTATTTGCAGTACAGGCAGGCGGCGACCAGCACCGACAGGAGCGCTCCGCAAATGAGAACGCGGAGAATGCTGAATCGGTAGCGGCGGCCTGTCCGTGCAGGCAGGGCTTGTGTGGCGGTCATGGGTATGCCTCCAATTATATATATTCTGATATAGTATACCACAAAAAAAGGGATTTGTCCAGTAGATGAGGGAGGATTTAACAAATTTGATACGATTGAAACAAAACAGGCACCGCGAAAAGACTCACGGTGCCTGTTCATTCGCTTGTTTTCCATATCGGCATAGCGGCGGCTCCGCAGAAAAACAAGCGTTGCCGGCCGCTATACCGCCCTCCGTCATAGAAGGCGGAAAGATCTACCTTCTCAAGAGCCGGACGAAGGGGGTTCCAAACGGTATTGACCCCTTTGAAACCGAGCATATTATAGCATAAAATGTGTCGCGTGTCAACACCAATAGCTAAAAATAAAGTTACAAATATCTTCATTTTTAGCTATTACTGTAATATCCTTATGGTATAGATCCAAATACTGACCAAAGGAAGGCAGATGTATGCAAGTGGATTACAAATTGATCGGCACACGGATCAAGGAGCAGAGACGCCTGAGGGAATATACCCAGGAGGATCTGGCGGAGAAGCTGGAGGTTTCGGTGGGATATATCAGCCAGGTAGAGAGGGGGATCACCCGCATCAGCCTGGACCTCCTGGCGGCGGTTTCCACCGTGCTGGAGTGCGATATGGCTGTGCTGGTCACGGGATCGGCCATGAACCGAGAGAGCTATATGCGGGACGAGATCGCGACGCTGTACGATCAGCTCAACCATCGGGAAAAGCAGTTGACTCTGGGCTTCATGGAGCTGCTTATCAAGAACAGATGAGTGAAAAAGGAAAGGGCCGACGTGAAGTCAGCCCTTTTTTCGATCAGTAGCTTCTCAGAATGGCGTTCAGGGAGTCGCGGATCTCCTCGTCGGAGGCCTCCTTCTTCATGAAGCGGAACTTGCCCTCGGGATTGGGAACAGCGCGGGTGGCGTCTGCCAGGTCGGGCTGCTCGGGGATAGCGGCGTAGAACTCCAGATCCACGGGATCAAGCAGGGAGTAGTGCTTGCCCTCACCCTCCACGGCGAACTGGATGGCGGTGAGATCGTAGGAGGAGTTCATGCCCTTGGCGGGGAGGTGGGTCCAATCCTTGGTATAGAGGTGGTAGGCCATGGCCAGAGGATGGGCCTCGATGGCGGCGGGATCCTGGATATGCTCATAGCCCGTCATGATCTTCCAGCCAATGTGGAAATCCGACAGGTACACGGCGGTAGGCCACTCGTTGAACACGGTCTCGGCGGCCTTGTAGTCGGAGATGACGTTGCACTCACGGCCCTCGGGAAGGATGGCGGCCATGGAGACCAGGCAGTTGACCTTGGCCTTCACCAGCTCCATGCCCGACAGGGGGGAGATGTGGTCAGCACCGCTCCTCAGCAGGGCAGCCAGATTATTGAACATGCCGATGGTGATGAGTATGACGCTGTCATCCTCGGCACCCGCCAGCAGAGTGCGGTAAAACGTTACCTCGTCAACGGTTTTCAGGGTGCCGTTGCGGTAGGCCTCGGAGAACCTTTCGGCTACGGCGTCGTTGTACTTGTGGCAGGCGGGATCATCCTGGAAGCCCTCGCCGCTCCACTGACCCAGATAGGGGGTCTCCATGCCGCAATGGCGGCAAACGGCGTCGATGGTACCCGTCCCCGCCTTGTTGGAGGTGCAGTTGCAGATACCCGCGATGGGGAAACCGTATTTTTTGGCGTAGTCAATGAGGCAGACGATAGCGCCGACGTCATCGCAGTCGGGGCCGATGTCGGTGTCGAGAATGACGGTGCGGGGCTTGACGCTGAGGGGCTCAAAAACGTGGTTCATGGCGTTGGTTCCTTTCAGAGTTGGATTGGTGGTGGGCGCTTCATCTGGAATCAAGGGGGCGGG
>JAFTUB010000213.1 GCA_017466495.1 Clostridia bacterium | reverse complement strand
GAGGAGGCGGAGGGGAGTATCTGCAGTGCCATCGGGCACCTGTCGGCGCCCCCGCCGCCGAGGGACAACTCTCAGGCGCGGATGGAGGCAGCGGTGGGGCGGCTGGGGAGTCTGCATCCCCTTACGGTGCGGGAGCTGGGGAATGCGCGGTATTTGGTGCTGGACGGAGCGCGGCGGCTGGCGGCGGCGCGAGCCTGCGGCATTACGGGGGTGCTCTGCCGCCCCATTGATCGGGAGGAAGCGGCACTTGCCGACGAAATTCGCGCCGCCGAGGGAGATCCCTTCGCCCAGGCCGAGGCGCTGTCGGCGCTGATTGAACGCTGCGGGCTTACCCAGGCCGAAGCGGCCCTCCGGCTGGGGATATCCCAGAGCACGGTGGCCAACAAGCTTCGTCTGCTGAAGCTCTCCCCCGCCGAGCGAGCTGAGGCTGCGTCGCGGGGACTGAGCGAGCGTCACGCCCGTGCGCTGCTGGGCATTGCGCCCGGTGCACGGATGGAGGCCATCCGCCGCATCGCCGAGGGCAATCTCTCGGTGACGCAGGCGGAGTCTTTGACGGAGGAGCTTCGCCCACGCCCCCGGGCCGCGCTGCGGGACATCGGTATTTTCTACAACTCCATCGACCGCGCTCTGTCCATTCTCCACAAGGCCAACATTCCCGCCACCCTGGAGCGGGAGGAATCCCCCCGCGGGGTGACGGTGACTATTCATGTTTCACGTGAAACATAACCGCCGCCCCAAACAATCCCCGAGGATGTTTCACGTGAAACATCCTCGGGGATTTTGCACAAAGAAAACTTTTCGTGAATTTTGCTCCCCGCATTGATTTTGCCGCGCCTTTATGCTATAATAATGAGTAGAATTACTTTACTTTGGCAAGGAGAAGCTGCATGGGAAAAATCATTGCTTTCGCCAACCAAAAAGGCGGCGTGGGAAAGACGACCTCGGCCATCAATGTGGCCGCATCCTTGGGTCAGCTGGGCAAGCGGGTCCTGCTGGTGGATCTTGATCCCCAGGGAAACACCACAAGCGGCCTGGGCGTGGCCAAAAAATCGCTGAAATGCACCACCAACGAGATTTTGGTGGAGGAGGCAAACGCCGCCGACGCCATTATCAAGACGAATTTCGCCAATCTCTCGGTGATTCCCACCAATATTGCCCTGGCGGGGGCAGAGTTTGAGCTTTACACCGGGGAGCGGGCGCAGTACCGTCTGCGGGACGCCCTGGAGCCCCTCCGGGACAGCGGCGACTACGATTACATCATCATTGACTGCCCGCCCTCCCTGGGTCTGCTCACCATGAACGGCCTGGCCGCCGCCGATGGGGTCATCATCCCCATGCAGTGCGAATTTTACGCCCTGGAGGGACTGGCCCAGCTCATGATCACCGTGGGACGGATCAAAAAGTCCTGCAACCCCGATCTGATGGTCACCGGAATCCTGGTTACCATGTACAACGGCCGCCTGGTGCTCTCCATGCAGGTGATGAACGAACTGAAGAAGCACTACGGCGACAAGCTTTTCCGCACCACCATCTCCCGGAATGTGCGTCTGACCGAGGCGCCCGGTTTTGGGATGCCGGTATTTTATCACGACAAGCACTCCAAAGGTGCCCAGGAATACATCGCCGTTGCAAATGAATTGATCATGCGGATTTGAGGGCACTGGGGCTTTGCCCCAGACCCCACCTAAGGGGCTTTTTGTAAAAAGCCCCTTAGGAATCCGCAAAAACTTTATCACACACCCATTTTTTACAGTTTTTTGAAAGGGGTGTGGGGAAAACTTTTTTTCAAAAAAGTTTTCCCCACAATAAACACATATGGCAAAGAAAATACAGCGGGGGATGGGTTCGCTCAATCCTCTGGAAGATTTGTTGACCGACAATATGGTGGAGGCGAAGGGGACGGTAAGCACGCTGCGGCTGTCCGAGATTGAGCCTCGCGCCGATCAGCCCCGGAAGGAGTTTTCCGCCGAGGCGCTGACCCAGCTGGCCGATTCCATTGCGGCCCACGGGGTCCTGCAGCCCATTTTGGTTCGCCCCGGCACCGTCGGGGAGGGCTATTACGAGATCATTGCCGGCGAGCGCCGCTGGCGGGCCGCCAAGATGGCGGGCTTGACCGAGGTGCCGGTCATTGTGATGGACAGCGACGAGCTTCACGCCGCCGAGATTGCCCTGATTGAGAACGTCCAGCGCGCCGACCTCAACCCGGTGGAGGAGGCCTTCGGCTACCGCCGTTTGATGGATGATTTCGGGCTCACCCAGGAGCAGGTGTCATCCCAGGTGGGCAAGAGCCGCCCGGCCATTGCCAACGCCCTTCGCCTGCTGGATCTCCCCGCAGGGGCTCTTGAGCTTCTGCGCAGCGGTGAGATCACCGCCGGCCACGCCCGTGCACTGCTGGGTCTGCGGGATCGAAGCGAAATCGACCCTCTGGCCGAGAAGATCGCGGCCCAGGAGATGTCGGTTCGTGCCGCCGAGGAGGCTGTGCGCCGCATCAACGCCCGCCCCGCCGAGGAAGAGGTGGAGGAAGCCCCTGCCACCGAGGTGGTGGTGGACTACTTCGCTGAGCTGGAACGCAGGACCATGTCCATGCTGGGCCGGAAGGTGAAGATTGCCCACTCTCCCCGCAAGCGAGTACTGGAGCTCTGCTACGAAGACAACGAGGATCTGGAACAGCTGCTGATCCGACTCTGCGGCAGCGAAATTTTCGAGGAACTTTGAGTTTTTCGCCAAAAAGGAGCAAATCATGGCAAATTTCCTGCTGACTGCGATCGAAGAGCCTTCCCTGTGGGAAGAAATATGGAAATATTTGGAAGATAAATACTTTACCATCGATTACGGCAACTATCAGCACCTGCAGATGAGCAACCCCGTTTTCTCCATCCGCACCCTGCTGATCTGCTTTTGGGTGGGGATCGTGCTGGCGGCGGCGCTGGCCATCTTCAACAAGCGGGTGCTGGGGGACTTTGTGCGGGCCTGCGCGAGGGATGGGGCAACCTCTCCCGAGAAGGCGAGGACGCTGAGCGAGCTGGGGTTTCTGAAGAACAGCTCGGTGCGCTCTGCCCTGAAGCGGCGGGGATCGCTGCGCCGGGTGGTGCGCTGTGTGGAGGATGATGTGGCCGACCTTGCG
Organism: Clostridia bacterium; assembly: GCA_017466495.1. Classification (GTDB taxonomy): domain Bacteria; phylum Bacillota; class Clostridia; order Oscillospirales; family CAG-272; genus SIG693. The sequence goes on along the minus strand of JAFTUB010000213.1, from coordinate 1,601 downwards.
GCGGGCATCCCCATGCGGGAGGAGATCGCCGCCCTTTACCCCGAGGTGAAGGCCGACGGAACCGCCGCCAAGCCCGGACGCACCGCGCTGGACACCGCGCGATTCTACATCCCCGAGGCAGAGATCTACACCGCCGAGATCCGCTACGACAAGAAGGGCACCAACTGGCTGGCCTTCTTCGGCACTTTGGTGCTGGGGTTTGTGGTGGTGCTTCTGCTGATCCAGCTGATGCCCGACATTCTTCAGCTGGTGGACAACTTCATCTCCATGGTGAATCCCTCGTCGAATTTTGTACAGTAACGCCGAATTGGCAAATTACGTGAAAATAAAGGAAGGTAAGCGATGAATCATCAGCCCAATCCTAACCAAAATCCGAACAAATCCGGCACCGGCTCCTATCAGGGCCCTCGCCGTGCACCTCAGGGCGCTCCTCAAGGCGCACCCCAGCCGGCCCGTCCGGTACAGCAGCCTCCCCGCGCACCTCAGCAGGGTCAGCGCCCCGCCGCGCAGGGGAACCGGCAGCCCTATCCCAATCAGCCCACCTACGCCCGTCCCCAGGCGGGGACGACGGCAGCGCAGCGTCCCTATCAGGCGCGCACGGGTGGAGGAGGCGGCCGCCGCCGTCCCGCCAAGCACCGCAGCGTGTGGACGGTGATGCTGATCATCCTCATGGCCGCGGTACTGACCGCCCTGGCCATTGTGGGCGTGCTCTACTTCACAGGTCTGCGCTACCAGAAAATCGAGAATGACGACGGCTCCACCATTAAGTTTGTGGGCCGCGTGGACGAGGAAAATCATCCCCTCACCGGCAAGCTCTACTATTCCAATGGTCTTCGGGCCGATGTGGATCTGACGCAGAACAAGGTAACCTACAACGACGGCTCGGTCTACGAGGGCGAGCTGGTGAACCTCCAGCGCCACGGCAAGGGCGTTTTGGTCTACGAGAACGGTGACCGCTACGAGGGCGAATTCTACCTGGACAGCATTACCGGCCAGGGCAAATTTGAATTTGCATCGGGCGACGTGTACGAAGGCGGCCTGGTTGACCGCGTGAAGGAGGGCCAGGGAACTTACACCTGGGCCGACGGCGCGTCCTACACCGGCGGCTTCTCGGCCAACCTGCGCAACGGCCAGGGCGTGATGGTATGGCCCGACGGCTCCCGCTACGAGGGCGGCTTCGTGAACAACCTCAAGGAGGGACAGGGCGTTTACACCTACGCCAACGGCGACCGCTACGAGGGTGAGTTCGTGGCCGATATGCGCGCCGGCCAGGGCAAGTACACCTGGGCCAACGGCGAGTCCTTCGTGGGCACCTTCGCCGCCAACAACCTCAACGGCGAGGGCACCTACTCCTGGCCCTCCGGCCGCACCTACACCGGATACTTCCAAAACGGGAAGATTGTTCGGGCGGATGGGGAATGAGGAGTGACAGAGGACTGGATGAGGGAAGGGGGAGCTTTTTGAAAAAAGCTCCCCCTTCCCTCATGCGGTGCCTGCGGCACCGCATTTCACCCTTTCCCCGAAAAACTTCCCATAAAAAGGATTGGAGGGGCGCTGCCCCTCACCCCGCTTAATGCCCTTTTTTAAAAAAGGGCCTTAGG
>JAFTUB010000212.1 GCA_017466495.1 Clostridia bacterium | reverse complement strand
CCTACTAAATTTTGTTAGCGCGGGGCGCTTATTTGTTGATCATCTTCTTGACGTTAGCAGCCATAGCTTCGCTCATGACTGCGCCGCCGCGGAGCTGTCTCTTGCGCTTTGCGGTCTTGATGCCGAGTTTGTGACGGCGGTTGGTGTGGTTGAGCTTAACCTTGCCGGTGCCGGTGAGCGAGAACCGCTTGGCAGAGGCCTTGTGCGTCTTGATCTTTCCCATGTTCGTAATCTCCTTTTCCTATTGCGTTCGTGCTTGATTTCGGGGAATTGGGTCTGTACCGATGAAGCGGGGCAAATGCGCTCCGCAAATCAATCCTTCTTCGCCGTGGGCTTGAGCGGGTTGACCATCATGCTCATGAACTTGCCCTCCAGCGTCGGCTTTTTGTCAACCGAACCCAGATCCTGGCAGGCCTCCTGGAAACGGGAGAGCATTTCGCGGCCAAGCTCCTGATGGCTCATCTCGCGGCCCTTGAACCGGAGAATCACCTTCACCTTGTTGCCCGCGGTCAGGAATTTGCGTGCGTGGTTGACCTTGGTTTCGAAATCGTGGGTATCGATGCGGCAGGAGAGCTGAATCTCCTTCACCTCGACGGTCTGCTGCTTCTTGCGTGCTTCCTTTTCCTTCTTGTCACGCTCAAAGCGGTATTTGCCGTAGTCCATGATGCGGCAAACGGGAGGAGTTGCCTGCGGTGCCATCAGCACCAGGTCCAGTCCCTTGTCATACGCAGCCTTCTGCGCACTCTCAATGGAGAGGATGCCCAGCTGTTCACCGTCGGCGCCTACCAGTCTGACCTCTTTGGCCCGGATCTCGTCATTGATCTGCATTTCTTTTGCGCTAATTGTCCTGCACCTCCAGTACATAAAGAAAAATGTGCGAAAGACACAGTCTCCGCACACACCCAAACCTCGCCCTGCGAGGAATCAAGTATTAACCCGGCTCGCGGTGCGGCAGGGTGAGAACGGAGCGTGTTCTGCTTCTTTTACGCGTAATAGTATAGCACAGCCGAAACGGTTTGTCAAGCCCTTTTTTATATTTGTTTCGAAAAATTTTCCGGCCTTCCGGCGCGGTGAAATTCACGCTTCGGGGACGAAAAATTTTTCTTTGCTCTCCCGTTTTGCCGCAAAAAACCGCCTTTCCACCATCATTTGTTCATCCACAACAAAACACCCCCATTTTTCATCCCGTCTTTTCTATGTCCTATTCATTTCCACGAATTTTCTGTCAAAAAATCGTCAATTTTGATAATTTACAAATCCGCAAATATTCGCTATAATATTATCGACGGCGAAAGAATAAGCGCAAATGCGATCTTCGCCGTCCTTACAGCGCGCCCCTGCAGCTGCCGCGGAATATCAAGCTTATGATATCGACCTGCGATGCACTGAGGACGCGCTTTTTTCCTTTTTCTCCCCCTTTGGCGGTGTTTTTTTGCCGAAAGCGGATAAAATATATATTATTTGTAAAAAAATTAAAATACCCATGGAAATTCCCGCAGATTTGTGGTATACTGTTATGTAGCGCTCTCTCCGGGCGCCGAGCAATACCCAAAGAAAGGATAAAAACCAAGGATTATGCCCAATTACATAGAAAAAGCCGAGAAGCTCAACCTTCCCGTTCTCCCTCTGTTCGGGACGGTTGCCTTCCCTTCCATTACCATCAGTCTGGAGACCTCCACCGATACCGCCACCGCCGCGGTTCGGGCGGCCAATGAGGGCAACACCTATGTGCTGCTGCTCAGTGCACGTGAGGTAAACGGTCTCGATCAGACAAGCGATGATCAGGACGCCTTCTACGAAGTCGGCACCGTTGCCAAGATCAAGCAAACCATCAAAACCGGGGAAGAAAGCCTGCGCATCATTGCTGAGGGCGCTTCCCGCGCACAGGTTATGAGCCTGAACCGTGTGGGCAAGCAGCTGCGGGCAGATGTGCTCTGTAAAACCGTCATGATGGACGATCACGGCGGACTCAAGGGTGAGGCTTACCGCCACGAGACGCTTACCATCCTGGAGGGAATGCTCCGCCATGTGCCTGCGGTTTCTCAGGAGCTGCTGGGCCTGGCGCGCACCATCAAAAATCCCGGCCTGCTGGCCGATTTCATTGCCGCCCATGTGCTGGTCAAGTATGAGGCCAAGCAGGCGGTGCTCTCCAGCTTTGAGCCTCTGCACCGCCTTGAGGTGCTGGTCACGGAGTTGGAACGGGAGCGCAGAATGCACGAAATCGAAGCTGAGCTGAACGTGAAGCTGAGAGAACAGATCGAACAGCACCAGCGGGAGAACTATATCCGCGAGCAATTGCACATGCTGCAGAACGAGCTGGGCGAGGGTGGTTCCGACAGCGATGATTACTACCGTCGGATCATGGAAGCCAAGCTCCCCGCCGAGGTGGAGGCAAAACTGCTTAAGGAAAATGAGCGGCTGGCTAAATTCCCCTTCGGCTCGGCCGAGGCTGCCGTTGGACGCAACTACCTGGACGTTTGCCTGGAACTGCCCTGGAACAAAACAACCCGTGACCGCCTGGACGTGAAGGCTGCCAAAAAGATTTTGGATGCCGACCACGACGGGCTGGATAAGGTGAAAGACCGCATCCTGGAATTTCTCGCCGTGAAGCAGCTCAATCCCGAGCTGCGCAATCAGATCCTCTGCCTGGTAGGCCCTCCCGGTGTGGGTAAAACATCCATCGGTGCCTCCATTGCCCGGGCAATGAAGCGCAAATACGTGCGGGTTTCCCTGGGCGGCGTGCGGGATGAGGCCGATATTCGCGGCCACCGCAAAACCTATATCGGTGCCATGCCCGGCCGCATCATCAATGCCCTCTCCCAGGCCGGCGTGCGCAATCCTCTGATTCTGCTGGACGAAATCGACAAGCTGACCCACGATGCCCACGGCGACCCCGCCTCTGCCCTGCTGGAGGTGCTGGATGCCGAGCAGAACAAGAACTTCCGCGATCATTTCATCGAACTGCCCATTGACCTCTCCGACTGTCTCTTTATCGCCACAGCCAATACTCTGCAGACCGTTCCCCGTCCGCTGATCGACCGCATGGAGATCATTGAGCTGCCCATTTACACCCGCCATGAAAAGCTGGCAATCGCCGAGAACCATCTGATGCCCAAGCAGCTCAAGCGCCACGGTCTTACCCGCCGCGCCCTGAAGCTGACCCGCGAGGCAATCTGCGAGGTCATCGACTACTACACCCGTGAGGCAGGCGTGCGCAATTTGGAGCGCGCCATCGGCGATCTCTGCCGCAAGGCTGCCCGCCGCACGGTGGAGGAAGGGATCAAGCGCGTAGTCATCGATGCCGAGGATGTCAGCCGCTACCTTGGCCCCCGCAAGACCCTGCCCGAGCGAATCGAAGAACAGGATCAGGTGGGCATTGTCAACGGCCTGGCTTACACCGAGCTTGGCGGCGATCTGCTCCGGGTGGAGGTGGCTGTGCTGGAGGGCACGGGCAAAATTGAGCTCACCGGCTCTTTGGGCGACGTCATGAAAGAGTCAGCCCGCATTGCCGTCAGCTACATCCGTTCTGTCGCCAAAGAGATTGGCATTGACCCCGATTTCTACAAGAATAAAGACCTGCACATCCACTTTCCCGAAGGTGCCGTGCCCAAGGATGGCCCTTCCGCCGGTATCACCATGGTGACGGCCCTCATCAGCGCCCTCTCGGGGCGCCCTGTTCGCCGGGAACTGGCCATGACGGGTGAAGTTACCCTGCGCGGCCGGGTGCTGGCCATCGGCGGCCTGCGGGAGAAGACCATGGCAGCCTATTCCGCCGGTGTGACCCATGTGGTCATCCCCGCCGACAATATGCGGGACCTGGATAAGCTGGATCCTGTGGTGCGGGAGGCGCTGACCTTCATCCCCTGCAAAACCGTGACCGAGGTGCTGGATGCTGCACTGGTGGGAGAGGTCTCTCCCAAGCGCCCCCACACCGACACCGTCCCCAACGAATACATCGCCGCACAGGCCCCCACACCCCGTGCATACGCACAGCAAGGAGACTGACATGGCATTAAATCTGCAGAAAACATCCCTGCGCATCAGCGCAGGCGAGATCCGCCAGTTCTGTTCGGATCCCATGCCCCAGGTGGCCTTCTCGGGCCGATCCAACGTAGGGAAAAGCTCGCTGATCAACACCCTACTGGGACGCAAGTCCCTGGCGCGGGTCAGCGCATCCCCCGGCAAAACGATTACGATCAACTTCTATGACATTGACAAACAGCTCTTTTTCGTGGACCTGCCCGGCTACGGCTTTGCCCGCCGTGCCCCCGCCGACAAGGCGAAATGGTCCGCCCTCACCGACGGCTACTTCACCCGCAACCCCAACCTGGACCGGCTCTCGCTGGTGCTGCAGCTGGTGGATGCCAAGGTAGGCGTAACGGCGGATGATGCCATGATGCTGAGCTATCTCCGCCAGGCCGAGCTGCCCTTTTTGGTGGTGGCCACCAAGGTAGACAAGCTCAACAAAACCGAGCGGCAGAAGGCCATGGATGCCCTCCGCGCCCATCCCGAAATTCCCGAGGAGACCATCATCCTTCCCTTCTCGTCCCACACCGGCGAGGGCAAGGACGAGCTTTGGCGGCTGATCCGCCAGGCCACAGGGGTTTGATCCTCTGCCGCACATTTCACACTTACTCACAAGGACGGTTTATCGCTTATGCTTCACCCTAATCTCTCCCTCAACGAAAAGGGGCACCTGACCATTGGCGGCCTGGACGCCGTTGAGCTTGCCGCACAGTACGGCACCCCTGCCTATATCATTGACGAAGATATGGTGCGCCAGAATTGCCGCATCTACCGCTCCGCCATGGCCAAATACTTCGGCGGAAATTCCCGCCCGCTGTACGCCTCCAAGGCCCTCAGCTGCACCGGGATGTATCATCTCGTCCGCGAAGAAGGTCTGGGCATCGACTGTGTGTCCGGTGGTGAGCTCTTCACCGCCAAGACCGCAGGCTTCCCCGCCGGCAGGATCTATTTTCACGGCAACAACAAAACCGACCGCGATCTCTGCGATGCCCTGGATATGGGCGTCGGCACCATCGTGGTGGATCACGAGGACGAGCTCCGCGCCCTGGCTGCCCTTGCGGCTGAGCGGGGCATTCGCCAGCGCATTCTCCTGCGCATCTCCCCCGGCATCGATCCCCACACCCACCGCGCAATCAGCACGGGAAGCGTGGACTCCAAGTTTGGCCGCGCCATCGAGACCGGCCAGGCCCGCGCCATTGTGGCCGAGGCGCTTTCCCTGCCCTCTCTGGAACTGGTGGGGCTGCACTGCCACATCGGCTCTCAGATCTTTGATATCGATCCCTTCGTGGATGCGGCGCGGATTATGACCGCGTTCCTGGGCGAGCTGAAGCGCGACCTGGGCTTCGACTGTCAGGAGCTGAACCTGGGCGGCGGCTTCGGTGTCCGCTACACCGAGTTTGATCCCATCATCGACTACGCCGATGCCATCCGCCGCATGGCCGAGGTGGTTCACACCCTCTGCGCAGAGAACAAGATCCCCGTTCCCGATATTCTGCTGGAGCCCGGCCGCTCCCTGGTAGCCGCCGCCGGCACGACCCTCTACACCGTTGGCTCGGTGAAGGAGATCCCCGGCTTCAAGTGCTACGTCTCGGTGGACGGCGGTATGCCCGACAACCCCCGCTATGCCCTCTACGGGTCCCGCTACACGGCGCTCATCGCCAACCGTGCGGGAGAGGAAAAGACCGAAACCGTCACCATCGCCGGCCGCTGCTGCGAGAGCGGCGACCTCATCGGTGAGGAGATGCCCCTTCAGCCCGCCCGCCGCGGGGATATTCTAGCTGTACTCTCCACCGGTGCTTACAACTATTCCATGGCTTCCAACTACAACCGCATCCCCCGCCCCCCTGTGATCTTTGTGGCCGGAGGCGAAACCACCGTGGCGGTTCGCCGCGAGACCTACCGGGACATTGTCGCCCTGGATGTCCTGTAATTTTCTCCGAAAGGAGCTCTTCGCTTATGCTTAACAGCTTGATAGAGCGACTCCCATCCCTGCTTCTCTCCCTGCCCATTGTCCTGCTGTCCCTCTCGGTACACGAGGCAGCCCACGGCTATGCGGCATACCGGCTGGGGGATCCCACCGCCCGCAATCTGGGACGGCTGACCCTCAATCCCCTCAAGCACCTGGACCCTGTGGGCTTCATCTGCATGGTTCTCTTTCGCTTCGGCTGGGCAAAGCCCGTCCCCGTTACCACCCGCAACTTCAAGAATCCCCGTCGGGATATGGCTCTCACCGGCATCGCCGGCCCCATTTCCAATATCCTGCTGGCCTTCGTCTTTATTGTTTTCCTGCGGATCTATGTGATCTTCGTCGATCCGGTTTACCTGCTTTATGGGGACGGTTTCATGGCAACGGTTGCCTACCTGTTCTATATCTTCTTGATGTCGGGGGTTACCCTCAACCTCAGCCTGGCGGTATTCAACATGATCCCGGTGCCCCCTCTGGACGGATCCCGGTTCTGCTATGTTTTCCTGCCCACCAAGGTCTACTTCGGCCTCATGCAGTATGAACGCTATATCTCCCTTGCCATCATGCTCCTGCTCTTCCTCGGCATCCTGTCGGGGCCCCTCGGCTGGATCGTCGATAAGCTGATGTGGCTGATGTGCCGCATGGTGGCCATGCCCGCATGGGTATATTGAGGTGAAGACGATGGAAGCCATCACTTACCGTCTCGAACAGTTTGAAGGTCCTCTTGACCTGCTTCTTTCGCTCATTGCCAAAAACAAGGTCAATATCGCCGACATTCCCATTTCCCTCATCTGCGACCAGTATATGGAATATATCTCTGCCGCCCAGGCCCTGGACATGGAGATCGCCGCCGAGTTTTTGGTGATGGCCAGCGAGCTGATGCTCATCAAAAGCCGCATGCTCCTGCCCCGACTGGAACCCGAGGAGGAAGACCCTCGCGCCGCTCTGGCCGATGCCCTTCTGCAGTATCAGCGCGCCAAGGCCGCCGCGGTGCGGCTGAACGAGCGCTTTGCCCGGTACGGCGGGCGTATGGCCAAGGACACCGACGAGATCTCGGTAGATCGCAGCTATGTGGCCGACCACGATGCCGAGCTGCTTCGCCGCGCCCTGCGCCATATGCTGGCGCAGACCAAGCCCACCAAT
>JAFTUB010000211.1 GCA_017466495.1 Clostridia bacterium | reverse complement strand
TTCCTCTCGGTCGCCGCATGCCACCTGCGGAGATGTGCCGGGCAAGCCTCCGACTGCGGTGTTGCTTCGGATAGGGTTTACATTTGCACACAGTCGCCTGTCGTGCCGGTGAGCTCTTACCTCGCCTTTCCATCCTTACCTGCCCGGGGGCAGGCGGTCTATTTCTGTTGCACTTTCCCTGAAGTCGCCTTCGGCTGACGTTATCAGCTATCCTGCCCTGTGAAGCCCGGACTTTCCTCATGATGCTGCCTTTCGGCCTGACACCACGCGATTGTTCAGCGGAGTACCGAAGATATTATACGCCAATTTGAGACGAATGTCAAGGGGAAACACGGGGGGAAACTTACTGCGCGAACTGACTGCGGTAGAGACTGTAGTAGAAGCCCTTCTGCGCCAGGAGCGCGGCATGGCTGCCCTGCTCAATGATGTTGCCGTCCTTCATCACCAGAATGATGTCGGCCTCCCGGATGGTGGAGAGTCGGTGGGCAACGATGAAGGAGGTATGCCCCGCGGTGAGAGTAGCAAATGCTGCCTGAATCTTCTGTTCGGTGCGGGTATCGATGGAGGAGGTGGCCTCGTCCAGGATCAGCATGGGGGGCAGGCAGAGCATGACCCGGGTGATGCAGAGCAGCTGCTTCTGTCCCTGGGACAGGCTGCCGCCGTCCTCGCCGATGACGGTGTCGTACCCGTCGGGCAGGCGGCGGATAAAGCTGTGGGCGTGGGCGGCCTTGGCGGCGGCGATCACTTCCTCATCGGTGGCATCGGGGCGGCCCATGGTGATGTTGTCCCGAATGGTGCCCGATTTGAGCCAGGTCTCCTGCAGGACCATGCCGTAGCTCTGCCGCAGGGAGCGTCGGGTGACATTGCGGATGTCGTGCCCATCCACGGAGATGCTTCCTCCGTTGACGTCGTAGAAACGCATGAGCAGGTTGATCAGCGTCGTCTTGCCGCAGCCGGTGGGGCCGACGATGGCCACCCGCTGTCCGGCGCACACCGAGAGGTTCACACCCTGGATCAGCGGTCGGTCGGGGGTGTAGCTGAAGCTGATATTCTGCAGCTCCACCGCGCCTTCCGGTGCATCCAGCTGATGTGCATCCTCCGCATCGGGGATCTGCGGTTCGGCTTCAATGAGCTCCAGCACACGCTCTGCACAGGTCAGGGCATTCTGCAGCTCGGTGACCACACCCGAGATCTCGTTGAAGGGTTTGGTGTACTGGTTGGCATAGCTGAGGAAGCAGGACAGCTGGCCAACGCTCAGTCCTCCGCCAATGGCCACCAGGGCACCTACAACGCCAACGGCGGCATAGACCATAGCGTTGACAAAGCGTGTGCAGGGATTGGTCAGAGAGGAGAAGAAGATGGCCTTGAGCCCCGCCGAGCGGAGCTTTTCGTTGGCGGCATCGAAGCGAGCCTGTACCTCATCCTCCATGCCGAAGGCGCGGACCACCTTCTGCCCGCCGATCATTTCGTCAATGAGGGCGGTCTGTTCCCCCCTGGCCTTGGCCTGGGCCAGGAAGAAGGTGTGGGTCCGCTTGGCAATGAAGGCGGCCACGAAGAGGGAGAGGGGGGTAATGAGTACGACGATGGCGGTGATGCCAAGGTCAATGGACAGCATAAAGCCGATGGTGCCTGCGATGGTGATGGCACCGGTAAAAAACTGGGAGAGGGCCATGAGCAGGCCGTCGGCAAACTGATCGGCATCGGCAATGATGCGGCTGACCAGCTCGCCTGTGGGATGCCGGTCAAGGTAGGAGAGGGGAAGAATCTGAATGCGGCGGAAGGCGTCCCGGCGCAGATCCTGTACCATGCGGTAGGTGACACGGTTGCAGCAGAGGTTCATCAGCCATTGCGCCAGCGCAGCGACCCCGGTGAAGAGGGCAACCTCCAGCAGAATTTTTCCGATGGAGGCAAAGTCTACCCGTCCGGGGGCTACGATACAGTCAATGGCGCGGCCCACCAGGATGGGGACATAGAGGGTAGCCGCTACCTGCCCCGCCGCCAGCAGGAGCGCAAGCAGGATCAGCGGTGCGTGGGCACGAAGACGGCGAAGCACCGGGCGAAGGGGAAGAGAAGTGTTCTTTTTCATTTCAGTTGTCCTCCTCTTCGAATTGCGAGCGGTAAATCTCGGCGTAGACGGGACAGGTTTTCAGCAGCTCCTCGTGAGTGCCGATACCTTCCACTTCGCCGTCCTCCAGCACCACGATCTGATCGGCATGGCGCAGGGAGGATGCCCGCTGGGAGATGATGAAGACGGTGGAATCCGGGGAGAGGGTACCGAGGGATTTCCGCAGTGCGGCATCGGTGGCATAGTCCAGCGCCGATGCGCTGTCGTCCAAAATGAGGATCTCAGGCCGTCCCACCAGGGCACGGGCAATGGTCAGGCGCTGGCGCTGGCCCCCCGAGAGGTTGCGGCCGTTTTGCTCAATGACAAAATCCAGCCCGCCCTCTTTTTCGTCGATGAAGGCTTTCGCCTGGGCAAGGGAAAGGGCCTCGTTCAGTGCATCGTCGTCAGCGGGCTTTCCCTCACGTTTGCCCCAGAGAAGGTTGTCCCGGACGGTGCCGGCAAAAAGCATGGCCTTCTGTGGCACCATGCCGATCTTTTTCCGCAGGGCAGAGGGATCGTATTCCCGCACATCGGTGCCGTTTACGAGAACCTGCCCCTCGGTGGCATGGTAGAAGCCGGGGATCAAGTGGCAGAGGGTACTTTTTCCCGCGCCGGTGGCACCGATGATTCCCACCGTTTCCCCGCGTCCCACCCGCAGAGTCAGATGGGAAAGGGAAGGTGCGGCGGCACCGTCGTAGGTGAAGGAAACATCGCGGAATTCCACCGCGGGCGCGGTTGGATCATTCTCACCGCTTCCGATCCCGCCTGTGGGTGCGGAGGGGACGGCGAAGACCCGATCAATGCGCCCGGCGCAGGCCAGGGATTTGTTGATGGTGATGATAAGGTTGGCCAGCTTGATCAGCTCCACCAGGATCTGACTCATGTAGTTGTAAAGTGCCACCACCTGCCCCTGGGTAAGTATGCCCTCGTTCACCTGTACCGCACCGGTCTGCACCAGGGCGATCACCGCCAGGTTGATGACGGCGTAGGTCAGGGGATTCATCAGGGCAGAGATGCGGCCCACATGGAGCTGAAGGGAAGTCAGCGCACCGTTTCTGCCGTCAAAGTCGGTGTTTTCGGCATCTTCCCGCCCGAAGGCGCGGATCACCCGCACACCCGACAGATTTTCTCTTGTGATGCCGAGCACGCTGTCCAGCCGAGTCCCGATCTCACGGAAGCGGGGGATGCTCCAGCACATAATGCCGAACACAATGGCGGACAGCACGGGGATCACCACCACAAAGATCAGGGCCGCCGAAACATCAATGGTGAAGGCCATGATCATGGCACCAAAGACGATGAAGGGGGAACGCAGGAAAAGGCGCAGCACCAGGTTGACCCCCGACTGCACCTGGTTGACATCGGCGGTCATGCGGGTGATGAGCCCTGCAGAGCCGAGACGGTCGAGGTCGGTGTAGGAGAGGGACTGGATGTGGGCGAAGAGGGCACTGCGCAGGCTTGCGGCACTGCCCACCGCCGCCCGTGCGGCAAAATACTGTGCGGTAACGGCGCAGATCAGACCGATGACGCCCAAGACCGCCAGGAGCCCGCACATCTGCCACACCACGGGGCGGGATCTCCCCTCAATGCCGCGGTCAATGATGGCGGCCACCACCAGGGGGACGAAGAGCTCGAAAATGGCTTCAAGCATTTTGAACAGGGGCGCCAGCACGCAGTCGCGTCGGTAGGCGCGGAGATGAGTCAGCAGAGGTTTCACAGCAGAAGTTCGCTCCGTATCCGTTAGATTGATTCTCTTCATTATATCATGGATGTACGGATAAATCAAGGGGAAGTGTGTGTGCCGCGCCAACGTTCAAACACGGCTTCACCTTGACAATTCCCTGACAGCATGGTATAATAAATAGAATTATGTCTGTTTACCGCAGGAGCCCCCACGGGGAGCGGAATACGGCAAAGAAGGCAGGCTGCGTCTATGAAGTATTTGTTTATCCTGAATCAGCAGGCAGGAAACGCCAGAGCAACCGAAAAGCTGGAAGCAGAGCTTCGTGCCCTGCGGGAAGCTCGGGGGCTGAATTATGACCTTTGCCCCACCTCTACCCCGGAGGAGGCGGCACATTTGATCCGCCGTACCTGCGGGAGCGGCGGCGAGGTGTGCGTAGTTGCCTGCGGCGGGGACGGCACCTTTAGCGGCACGGTGAATGTTGCCGCGGAATTCCCCGGCGCGGCGGTCGCCTTGATGCCGGTGGGCACGGGCAATGATTTTGTCCGCAATTTTGCTTGCCGTGATGCTTTTCTTGACCCTTCTGCTCTGCCGGAGGGGCGTATTGTAGAGTTTGATCTTCTGCGCTGCGGCGACCGGCTGTGCGCCAACATGATCAACATCGGCTTTGACTGCGAAACGGCCAAGCAGGCGGCCAAGCTCCGCCGCAATCCTGTGATGGGAGAGAAGCTGGCGTATATCAGCGGCGTTGCCATTACCCTGGTCCGCAAGCCCGGGGTGACGGTGACCGCTGCGATCGACGATGAGCCTCCTGCCGAGCATCGGCTGCTGCTGACGGCTATTGCCAACGGCGCTTTCTGCGGTGGCGGCTTCCGTGCCGCGCCCAGAAGCTGTCTGGATGACGGGCTGATGGATGTCTGCATGGTCAACAACGTCAGCCGCACCCGTTTCCTCACCCTGGCGGGCTGTTATCGCGACGGAAGCTATCTGGAAAAGAAGGCTGCAGCCGATGTATTCAACTACAGGAAGTGCAGACGGCTGGAGCTGCAGTTCCCGGGAATGCAGAGCATCTGCGTGGACGGTGACATTATCGAGGCTGAGCATCTGACGGTGGAAATGCTCCCCCGTGCCATGCGGTTCATGCTGCCTCGTGGCGTAGAGTGGAAGGAGGCCGCGGTCTGTGACCCTGCTTGTGCTCTCTGATTCCCACGGCAGATCCGACCGCGTGCGGGCGGCCATGGCCCTAAACCCCGATGCCGCGGCGATGTTTTTCTTAGGGGACGGCCTGCGGGATCTCCCCGATGACGACCGATGCCCCATTCTGCGCGTGAAGGGAAACTGTGATGTGTTCACCATGTTTGATACCGATCCTGCCCCCGAGGAGAGACTGGAGTTCTTCGGCGGTAAGCGAATCCTGGCCATGCACGGACATACCCGAGGTGTAAAATCAGGAATTATGAAGGCTGCGGCCGCCGGGCTGGAGGCCGATGCGGACCTTGGTCTGTTTGGGCACACCCACAATCCCCTGGAGTCCTGCATCCCCGCCGGGGAGCAGATGTTCGGCTGCGTGCTGGAGCGCCCTCTGTATCTGTTCTACCCCGGCAGCATCGGTGCGGGAGAGTTCGGGCTGATTACCTTGCAGGGGAACGGTATCCTCCTCTCCCACGGAAAACTGGAGAAATAAAAAAATCCCCCGCGGGGGATTTGCACCGCAGTCTTGCGGGGCAGAGGGGATGCGCCTCTCTGCCGGGCGGACTGCATGTTGCCGATCAGAGGACCTCAACTGCCTCTTCTTCGGGCTCGGTTTCGGCTGCTGCTGCGGCCTCGGTCAGCGCGGTTTCGTAGGCGCTGATGACAGCGGACTCCAGCTCACTGCGGAACGCCGCATTGATGGGATGCACGATGTCACGGTAGGTATCGTCGGGGTTCTTGCGGCTGGGCATGACGATGAAAAATTTGTCCCGTGCATTGATCACTTTGATGTCGTGTACCGCCAGCTGGCCGTCAAAGGTGACCGAGACAATGGCCTTCATGGGGCCGTCGTCAAAGAGTTTTCTGACTTTTACATCTGCGACAATCATTTTTTCTCCTCCGTAGATGATAATTTTCACTT
>JAFTUB010000210.1 GCA_017466495.1 Clostridia bacterium | reverse complement strand
TTACCCACCAGGATGTCACCGGCGCGGACTTCGGTACCCTTCTTGATGATACCGTCGGCGTCCAGATCCTTGAGGGCGTCGTCACCGACGTTGGGGATCTCGCGGGTAATCTCTTCCGGCCCAAGCTTGGTGTCACGGGCTTCGTGGGTGTACTCTTCGATATGAAGCGAAGTATAAACGTCATCGCGAACCAGGCGCTCGTTGAGCAGAACTGCGTCCTCGTAGTTGTAACCTTCCCAGGTCATGAAGCCGATGAGAGCATTCTTACCCAGAGAGATCTCACCCTTGGAGGTAGCGGGGCCATCGGCAATGACCTGCCCTGCCTCCACCTTGTCCCCGCGGGACACGATGGGACGCTGGTTGACGCAGGTACCCTGGTTGGTACGCTTGAACTTGATGAGATAGTAGGTGTCCTTGTGGCCGTCCTCGCAGCGGATCACGATCTCGTCAGCCGAGACCTTCTCCACGTAGCCGCCCTCACGGGCCAGCACCACAACGCCGGAGTCAACCGCAGCCTTGTACTCCATACCGGTACCCACGATGGGGGAATCGGTCACCATCAGCGGCACAGCCTGCTTCTGCATGTTGGAGCCCATCAGTGCACGGGAGTTATCGTCGTTGCCGAGGAAGGGAATGGAAGCGGTGGCAACAGAAACGACCATCTTGGGGGAAACGTCCATGAAATCAACACGGGAAGCGTCCACCTCAATGATGTCAGCGCGGTCACGGGCGATGACGCGCTTGTTGACAAAGCGGTTGTTCTCGTCCAGCGGCTCATTGGCCTGCGCCACCACGTAGTTATCCTCCACGTCAGCGGTCATATAAACGATCTCGTCGGTAACGACACCGGTTTCCTTATCCACGCGGCGGTAGGGAGCCTCGATGAAGCCGTACTCGCTGATGCGGGCATAAGTTGCCAGATAGGAGATCAGACCGATGTTAGGACCTTCAGGGGTCTCGATGGGGCACATACGGCCGTAGTGGGTGTAGTGTACGTCACGAACCTCGAAGGAGGCACGGTCACGGGTCAGACCGCCGGGACCGAGGGCCGACAGACGGCGCTTGTGGGTCAGCTCAGCCAAGGGGTTGATCTGATCCATAAACTGGGACAGGGGGGAGGATCCGAAGAACTCACGGATCACCGTGGCCACAGGGCGGATATTCACCAGGGCCTGGGGCGTCAGGCTCTCGTTATCCTGGGTGGTCATGCGCTCCTTGACGATCTTATCCATACGGGAGAAGCCGATGCGGAGCTGGTTCTGCAGAAGTTCACCCACAGAGCGGAGACGGCGGTTGCCCAGGTGGTCGATATCGTCCACGGAACCGATGTCATGGGTGAGGCAGAGCAGATAGTTGATGGAAGCGAAAATATCGTCCTTGGTTATGTGCTTGGGGCAGAGATCGGCAGCACGGCGGCGGCAAGCCTCCTTGACTGCATCCAGGTCGCCTGCGCACTCCTCCAGGATATCGAGAAGCACGGGAATCTTGACCCGCTCGCTCAGGCCGTAGGGCTTGAGGGAGAAGCCGAGAATTGCCTCGGGCTCGATGGTATTGTTGCCGAAGACCTTGACTTCAACGTCATTCTCCAGCAGCAGGTAAACCTCGTTGATGGCGGCGTTCTCGATCTGCTTTGCACGTTCCTTGTCCAGCTTCTCACCTGCGGCGAAAATCACCTCGCCGGTGAGGGGGCTGACAGCATCGCGGGAGAGGGTGTGGCCGGCAATACGGCGGGCCAGCGAAACCTTCTTGTCAAACTTGAAGCGGCCGACCGGAGCAATGTCGTAACGCTTGGGATCGAAGAAGAGGTTATTGATCAGCAGCTGAGCCGATTCCACCAGGGGGGGCTCACCGGGACGCAGCTTCTTGTAAATTTCCTTGAGTGCCTCGTCGCCGATGGAAGAACGGCTCTCAACAGCCAGGGTCTCGCACTCGTCCTTCTCCAGGGTCACATTCAGCTTCTTCTCGTCGCCGAACATGGCGGCGATCTCCTCCCGGGACTCAACGCCCAGGGCACGGATCAGCACAGTGATGGGAAGCTTGCGGTTTTTATCGATGCGCACATAGAAGACGTCATTGATATCGGTCTCATATTCCAGCCATGCACCGCGGTAGGGAATGACCTGTGCAGTATAGGTACGCTTACCCGTCTTGTCCATCTCGGATGCATAGTACATACCGGGAGAACGGATGATCTGGGAAACGATAACGCGCTCGGCACCGTTGATGACAAAGGTACCGTTCTCGGTCATCAGAGGGAAATCACCCATAAAGATTTCCGACTGCTTGACCTCGCCTGTCTGCTTATTGGAAAGCCGCACGTCAACCTTGAGGGGAGCAGCGTAGTTTACGTCGCGCTCCTTGCACTCCTCGACCGAATACTTGGGCTTAGAGTCGATGGAATAAGACACAAAATCAATCGACAAATTGCCCGAGAAATCCGTGATCGGAGAGACGTCACGCAATACCTCCATCAGGCCCTCATCAAGGAACCACTGGAAGGATTTTTTCTGGATCTCAATGAGATTAGGCATTTCGAGGGCTTCGTCAATCTTCGAAAAGCTCATTCTGACATTGGTACCCAGCTTTTGCGGTTTGACCATAAATTCAATCACTCCATTCAATGTAAATATCGCGCCGTCCCGCCCGGACGCCGCCGAAACAGGGGAAACTCCACCGAAAAACCGGCGGTGCAAGGATATATATAATAAGTGGACAAATCAATTGCTTTCTTCCGCAAGCGCAGAATAAGCAATTATAATGCAGTATATAATTATAGCATGAGTTGTCCAGCTTGTCAAGCTTTTTTCTGTTCTTTTTTTGCGTTTTCTGAAGTTTTTTCCATCCTGGCACAATTGGAAAGTAAAATAAGCGCAAAATTTTTTTCTTTTTTTGTCAAAAAGCTCTTGCTTTTTTCCGCAATCCGTGGTATCATATATAGCTGATAGACAGATGCGGCGGCGCAACCTCTCAGGCGCGGTCGTGTCGCAAACCATCATTCGATAAAGGGAGGTGAACACGTTGCCGAACATCAAATCCGCCAAGAAGCGCGTCAAGGTCATTGAGGCCAAGACTCTGCAGAACAAGATCGCACGCACCCAGCTCCGTACTTCCATGAAGAAGTTTGAGGCTGCCGTCACCGCTGGTGACAAGGCTGCTGCAGCTGCTGCTTACACCGCTGCTGTGAAGAAGATCGACAAGGCTGCTGCCTGCGGTCTCGTTCACAAGAACAAGGCTGCTCACAAGAAGAGCCAGTATGCCAAGATGATGAATACGCTCGCCTGAGTTGATTCAGAGAAAAGCGCCGCGGAGTAATCCGCGGCGTTTTTCTCTTCCCTGCCCTCACACTATTTCCGCACAGGAGGTTTATCATGAGCATTTCGATTCCCCCTTCCCCCACCATTGCGATTCATGAAGTCACTCAAGACGAACTTCAGGCATGCCTGTCGGTGATTCACCAAAGCTTTGGTACCGTGGCGAAGGAGTTTGGCCTGACCCGGGAGAACTGCCCCAAGCATACCAGCTTTATTCCTCTCACCTTTCTCGAAACGCAGATGAACTGGGGCTGGCATATGTACGGTCTTTATGCCGGCGAGAAGCTCGTCGGCTATGTATCGCTGTCGAAGGAAGGGGAAGCCAACTTTGAACTGCACAACCTGGCGGTTCTGCCCGAGTTCCGCCACTTGGGCTTCGGCCGACGTCTGCTGGATCATGCAAAAGAAAAAGTGCGCTCCATGGGCGGAAAGGTTCTCAAACTCGGCATCATCGAGGAGAGTACCGTGCTCAAGAACTGGTACATCTCCCACGGATTTGTGCACACAGGGACGAAGAAATTCGACCATCTTCCCTTCACCAGCGGCTACCTGGAATGGGACGCCGAATAACGAAAAAAGAGAAGCCGCGCCACAGGCGCGGCTTCTCTTTTTTAGTAGGCCGGAGAAATGATTCTCGCCTTATAGAAGGCACGGTCCCGGAAGACGATCTTCTTCGTCTCCCATCCCCCCGATTCCCTGGGCGTGAAGATCGCGAGGGTATCGGTATCATGTTCCTTGTACACCTTTGTAGCGGCACTCCGCACTACGGTTCCATCGGGGAAATTGCCGATGGATTTTGTTCCGCTGACATAGAGGGGAGCCTTCATTTCGGTGCACTGCCCCGTAGTCTTATCCACACGGAGAAGCTTGGCCGCGGCAACCCACATCACAGCAGGCTGGTTCGGATCAGGCTGCAGGTCATGTCCACTCTTGCAGGGCAGGCCGATCCGCAGAGATTCCACCTCGGTGATGGTGGGATATGCGGCAGTTCCACCGATGCGGTAGGCACAGACCTCATTATGACCCAACCCCCACAGCACGCCGAGGGTATCGTCCCATACCACACCGTGGGCACCGGGCAGAAGCGCCTCGGCATAGGTACGGTTATTCTTCCCCTGGGAGGCGGCATAGACCCGGATTCCCGCCACGTCATCATTGCCGTTTCCGCTGGAGGCAACTGCCACGTTGCCCCCCGGAAGAAGCTCAATGGAATGGGGACCGATCTTGTCCGTGGTGTTCCAGACGCATTCCCCGTCAGGGAAGGAAGCCACACCCATAAATCCGGCGGAGGAGGTAACGCAGAGCAGGAAACGGCCGCTCACCCCGTCATAGCGAAGCTTAGCTTCGTCCACCGAAGTGCCAAAGCCATCGGTGTTGAATCCAAGGGCTGCGGTGGGACTCCACTGCCAAAGAACAGCCTCCTTCGCCTTGGGATCGTCGGCATCGAGATCGATCACTGCCACTTCGGCATTCTTCTGATCGGTAAGCGCCACGGCACGCTTGCCTTCCAACAGCGGAATCTCAGGAATTTCTGCCGTCTCCAGAGTACAGGTGATCTGCATATCGGCGCAAAAATCGATTTTTGTCTCATAGGGCAAATCAGTGAGGTGATGGGCAATCAACCCGCGGACAGTGCGTACCAGTGTAGACGAGTCGGCAGACACCGCTCCGATGATGCAAAGATTTACGCCATCGAAGGCAACGGGAACATCTCCTGTCCCGCCCCGGGCAGTTTTGCCCAGGCGGATCTCATAAGGGGCAGCGGGCGCACTGTCATCCACAACCTGCAGGGATACCCCGCAGGCTTCCCGGACAGCCTCGCAGAACAGTTCGGCGGCATATTGGGTATAGCGGTCGCTGCCGGCGGGGATCACCACACAATAATCGGCAATAGGGTGCCCTGCCACCGAAAGCTCAGCAGGATAGTTGCCGGCGGTGATGAAATGCAGATCTGCCGGCAGAGCAAGCGCCGCCCCTGACCCCATGAAGTTTGCAATGAAGTATTCCACCGCCTCGGCGGTTTTGGCAGGACTTCCCCCGAGAATCACCACGCGGGGGCCGCTGACCGTGATGATATAATCCTCAGCCAGAAGCCCTTCGGCAAATTGCTTTGATTCGGCACGATTGGTAGCTCCCACCAGGATCTCGGGGGTGTCGGCGGGGATATCCGCCTCGGTTCTCACCCAGTCGGTGGTCAGCTCCGGAGCACTGCCAAACTGTGCCAACAATGCAGAATGCAGACGGGTGGCAGCAGATACCTCTTCCGCAGCCCCGCCATCGGCGCGGACGATCCGATACTGCCCCATATCCACAGGCATCATGACCGGAGC
>JAFTUB010000209.1 GCA_017466495.1 Clostridia bacterium | reverse complement strand
TATGGGATGCAGACGCCTCCGTAGGGGCCGTCGGGGACGTTGGCCATGCGGGCCAGGGCAAGCCGCCATACCATGCTGCCCCAGCGTTCCACGGCGGCGGTGCGGCTGTCTTCTCGGGTCAAGGTCTTCACCTCCTGTCACGGGCGGAGCCCGAAATTTCCTCTGCTGCTTATAATACCCTGCACATGGGCAAAAGGTTGCAGGGGGCGGGAATTTTTTTTGCTTATGTTGGTTCTCTTTTGTAGGGGTTGTACTGACGAAAAGGCTCCCTCCGGGAGGGAGCTGGCGGCCGAAGGCCGACTGAGGGAGAGCGCGTGTACAAACGGTCAGATCGAGCCGCATCCTTCCGCGGGCTCCCTCCGTCTCGCGCCACGCGCTCGCCACCTCCCTCCCGGAGGGAGGCTTATGGGATGCAGACGCCTCCGTAGGGGCCGTCGGGGACGGGGCGATCAGCCCGGGGGGCAAAACAAAGCGACACCCGGAGATCCGGGTGCCGCGGCGGTGACGCATTCGGTCCCAATGTCAATCTATAGTAAGCGGCGAACCGCTTTTGTTGGCGTTTGGACTCTATATCAATGTGACACGCTGGGGTTATTTCGCGTAGTCGACGGCGCGGCTCTCGCGGATGAGGTTGATCTTGATCTGGCCGGGATACTCCAGCTCGCTCTCGATCTTGTGGGCGATGTCCCGGGCGATGAGCTTCATGCCCTCGTCGGTGACAGTCTCGGGCTTGACCATGATGCGGATCTCACGGCCGGCCTGGATGGCAAATGCCTTTTCCACGCCCTCAAAGCTGCAGGAAATTTCCTCAAGCTTCTGCAGACGCTTGATGTAGTTCTCCAGATCCTCGCGGCGGGCACCGGGACGGGCGGCCGAAATGGCATCGGCGGCCTGGACGATGACGGCCACAATGGAGCGGGGCTCCACGTCGTTGTGGTGTGCCTCGATGGCATGGATGACATCCTTGTTTTCGCGGTACTTGCGGGCGATATCGACACCGATCTCCACGTGGGAGCCGTCGACCTCCTGGGTCATGGCCTTGCCGATATCATGGAGCAGACCTGCACGTCTTGCCAGGTTGGCGTCAACGCCGAGCTCGTTGGCGATGATGCCCGACAGGTAGGCTACTTCGGTGGAATGTTTGAGAATGTTCTGGCCGTAGCTGGTACGGAACTTCAGGCGGCCGAGGAGCTTAACCAGCTCGTGGTTGAGGCCGTGGATGCCCACCTCGAAGGTGGCGCGCTCGCCTGCCTGCTTGATGACGGCATCCACCTCGCGGCGAGCCTTCTCCACCATCTCCTCGATGCGGGAGGGATGGATACGGCCGTCGGAGATGAGCTTCTCCAGGGCGATGCGGGCGACTTCTCTGCGAACGGGATCGAAGCCCGAAATGGTAATAGCCTCGGGGGTATCGTCGATGATGAGCTCCATGCCCGTCAGGGTCTCGAAGGTACGGATGTTGCGGCCCTCGCGGCCGATGATGCGGCCCTTCATTTCGTCATTGGGCAGGGGAACCACCGAGATGGTGGTCTCGGCCACGTGGTCAGCGGCACAGCGCTGAATGGCCAGGGAAAGGATGTTGCGGGCGCGGTCGTCAGCCTCTTCCTTGAACTGGGATTCCAGCTCGTCCAGCCGCTGAGCCAGCTCGTGCTTGACCTCCGACTCCATGCGGGAAATCAGCTCGTCCTTGGCTTCCTCGGCGGTAATGCCCGACAGGCGCTCCAGGGTGGCGGTGTGCTCGGCCAGGACGCCCTTGATCTCTTCGCGGAGCTGGTCGTTCTCCTGCAGCTTTTTGTTCAGCTGCTCGTCCTTGCGCTCCAGCGCTTCGGTCTTGCGGTCCAGGGTTTCTTCCTTTTGGGTGATGCGGCGCTCGAGGCGGGATACCTCGTTGCGGCGCTCTTTGATTTCACGGTCGGCCTCGTTCTTGGCGCGGAGGATCTCTTCCTTCGCCTCAATCAGCGCCTCTTTTTTCTTGGCTTCGGCCTCGCGGGACGCATCTTCTACAATCTTCTTTGCCTGCTCCTCTGCCGATCCGATCTCTTTTTCTGCAACACGCTTGCGGTAGAAGATCCCGCAGAAGAAGAAGATCGGCGCTGCGGCAATGAAGGCAAGCAAAGCACCGATTAAATACTGCATATAGCACCTCCTTGTGGTTTCGTTTGTTGGAAATTTTTGTTCGTAAAGCTGTATTCCGGGGTAGAATTGGGAAACAAAACCCCTATTTTAGAATACATACAATTATTGTACACAAAAAAAGCGCCGCTGTCAAGTGCCTTTGGGGGTGATTTTTATGCAAAGTGTAAAAAAGTTAGCCAACGCAAATTTTTTGCCTGCTGCTTCGGCGGGGATTTGAAGTAGGGAAACAGGACTAAAAAGATGGGATTTTCGCCCAAACATCATGATGTTATGACATAATCCAATAATGTTTTTGCCCTCGAAAGAAGATGTTTTGCCCCTGCAAAAACCGCAGCTTTTTGACAAATTTCCCAAAAGTGCCAATCGTGACCTGCATTTCTATAGACAAAGCGGGAATTTTCGAAAATGCATCTTCATTTTTTCGGCATAGCCTTGCAATTTTTTTTGCTTTGATGTATAATGAATATGTATGCGGATGCCCGTCCGCAGGCAAAATTCGGTTCCAAAAAATAATTATATACAGGAAAGGTGATTACCATGGCAAAAAACAACATTGTCGATTGGAAAACAATTACCAATTTCGTGATTGACGCCTTCGTCGGTTACGGAATTCCCCGCGAGGATGCAGAGATCTGCGCCGATGTCCTTCTCGAGAGTGACAAGCGCGGTATCGAGTCCCACGGCTGCAACCGCTTCAAGCCCGTTTACCTTGACCGCATCAAGGCCGGCATCCAGAACCCCGTCACCAACTTCGAGATCATCAAGGAAACCGAGACCACTGCTGTGGTAGACGGTCATGACGGTATGGGTCAGGTCATCGGCTACAAGTCGATGCAGATGGCCATCGACAAGGCAAAGAAGTACGGCATGGGCATGGTAGTCGTCCGCAACTCCTGCCACTACGGTATTGCCGGTTACTACACCTCCATGGCAGCCAAGCAGGGCTGCATCGGCCTCACCGGTACCAACGCACGTCCCACTGTTGCGCCTACCTTCGGCGTTGAGGGTATGTTCGGTACCAACCCCCTGACGCTGGGTGTTCCCACCGATGAGGACTTCGACTTCAACTTCGACGGTGCAACTTCCACCTACCAGAACGGCAAGCTGGAGTACTACGCACGCATTGGCAAGGATGCCCCCAAGGGCGCACTGGTTGGCCTCGACGGCGAGGCTTACGAGGGCACCGCTGATGAGGCGCTGAAGGCCATGGCCCGCGGCGAGACCGCACTCTGCACTCTGGGCGGCCCCGGCGAAGAGGGCGCAGGCTACAAGGGTTATGGCTACGCCATGTTCGTTGAGCTGCTTTCCGCTGTTCTGCAGGACGGTAACTACGGTAAAGCACTCACCGGCAAGGGCGAGAACGGCGAGAAGGTTCCCTTCCACCTGGGTCACTTCTTCATCGCCATTGACACCGATCACTTCCTGGGTGAGGATGTCTGCCGCAAGAAGGCCGGCGATATTCTCCGCGAAGTTCGCTCCGCCAAGAAGGCACCCGGTGCAGAGCGCATCTACACCGCCGGCGAGAAGGAGCATGAGGTTCGTCTGGCCCGCGAGGCAGGTGTTCCGATCAACGAGTCGGTACAGAAGGAAATGGAGGCCGTCCGCGACGAGCTCGGCCTGACCCAGTACAAGTTCCCTTGGGAAGACTGAGTTCTCCCCCGCGGGAAAATGATATGAACCGGGCGGGCCTGTGGAAACACGGGCCCCGTCCCGCGCAATAAGCGGTTAATTTTCACGCGAAATTTCCGCAAAATCGTTACCGTTTACGAAAGGAAAACAGTATGAAGTACAGTTACTACCCCGGGTGTACGCTGAAGAATAAGGCAAAGGCACTGGATGCCTATGCCCGCGCTTCGGCCCTGGCCCTCGGCTTTGAGCTGGAAGAGATCAAAGACTGGCAGTGCTGCGGCGGTGTCTATCCCCTGGGCTCCGATGAGATCGCAACCAAGCTGTCCTCGGTTCGCGCCCTGGCAGATGCCCGCGACCACGGCCAGGAGCTGGTCACCCTCTGCTCGGCCTGCCACCACGTGATCAAGCGGGTCAACGACGACATCCGCAATGTGGCCGACATCCGCACCCGCGCCAACAACTATATGCAGGCAGATGTCCCCTACACCGGTGAGACCAAGGTGCTCCACTTCTTTGAGGTGCTGCGCGACCGGGTCGGCTTTGACGAGCTGGCCAAGAAGGTGGTCAATCCCCTCAAGGGCAAGAAGATCGGCGCCTACTACGGCTGCCTGCTTCTCCGTCCCGGTGAGATCATGGCGTTTGACGATCCCGAGAATCCCCGCGTTATGGAGGACTTCATCCGTGCGCTGGGCGCAGAGCCTGTGGTCTACCCCTATCGCAACGAGTGCTGCGGCGGCTACATCTCCCTCAAGGAGAAGGAAATGGCCACCCGCATGACCGACACCATCCAGGAAAGCGCATCGGGCTTCGGCGCGGAGATGCTCATCACCGCCTGCCCCCTGTGCCGCTATAACCTCAACATGACGGCAAACGGCCTGCCGGTGGTTTACTTCACCGAGCTGCTGGCTGAAGCGCTGGGCGTAAAGGAGGGCATCGAGGCATGAGCAACGTATCCAAGACCGAGAGACAGGCTGCCATGATCCGCGAGATCAGCGGCGCAAACCCTGCCAAGTGCATGAAGTGCGGCAAATGCTCGGCCACCTGCCCCGCATTTGACGAAATGGACATCAAGCCCCATCAGTTCGTTTCCTACGTTCAGGATGGGAACATCGAGGCCCTGGCCAACTCCAAGTCCCTGTGGAAGTGCCTGTCCTGCTTTGCCTGCATCGAGCGCTGCCCCCGGGATGTCAAGCCCGCAAAGCTCATCGACGCGGCACGGCAGATCGTGGAGCGCGAAAAGGGCGGCGATTATCTGAGCCCCGACGAGATCCCCGCGCTGCTTGATCCCGAGCTGCCTCAGCAGCTTCTGGTCAGCGCGTTCAGAAGATACAGGAGGTAAGCAGAGTGCAGAGAATTGGTGTATTCGTCTGTCATTGCGGCAGCAACATTGCGGCAACGGTAGACGTGAAGAAAGTCGTGGAGATGGCGGCCCGTGAGCCCAGCGTTGTCCACGCCGAGGATTATCCCTATATGTGCTCCGAGGCAGGCCAGGCGAAGATCGCCCAGGCTGTGGCTGAGAAGAAGCTGACCGGCATCGTGGTCTGCTCCTGCTCTCCCCGTATGCACGAGGCCACCTTCCGCAAGGCGGCAGAGCGCGCAGGCATCAACCCCTACATGGTGGAGATCGCCAACATCCGTGAGCATTGCTCCTGGATCCATAAGAACATCGAAGAGGGTACCGAGAAGGCCATCATTCTGGCCCGCGCCGCGATCGCCAAGGTAAACCTCAACGCCCCCCTCTTCCCCGGTGAGAGCCGCGTCACCAAGCGCGCTCTGGTCATCGGCGGCGGTATCGCGGGCATTCAGTCGGCACTGGACATCGCCGATGCCGGCTACGAAGTAGACATCGTGGAGAAGACCCCCTCCATCGGCGGCCGCATGGCACAGCTGGATAAGACCTTCCCCACCCTGGACTGCTCGGCCTGTATCCTCACCCCCAAGATGGTGGAGGCTGCAGCCCATGAGAAGATCCGCATCTACACCTACAGCGAAGTCGAGAAGATCTCGGGCTTCGTGGGCGACTTCACCGTGGATATCCGCAAGAAGGCACGCAGCGTTGACGCCACCAAGTGCACCGGTTGCGGTGTCTGCCAGGAGAAGTGCCCCTCCAAGAAGAGCCTGAGCGAATTCAACCGCGGGCTGAACACCCGTTCCGCCATCTACACGCCCTTCGCACAGGCTATCCCCAACGTGCCCGTCATCGACCGCGAGGCCTGCATCAAGTTCAAGACCGGCAAGTGCGGCGTCTGCGCCAAGGTCTGTGCCGCGGGTGCCATCGACTACGAGCAGAAGGATGAGATCATCACCGAAAAGTACGGCGCCATCGTCGTCGCTACCGGCTTTGATACCATCAAGCTCGACAAGTACGACGAGTACGCCTACAACCAGTCCAAGGACGTCATCACCTCCCTCGAGCTCGAGCGCGTCATGAACGCGGCCGGCCCGACCAAGGGTCATCTGGAGC
>JAFTUB010000208.1 GCA_017466495.1 Clostridia bacterium | reverse complement strand
GTCAATATCCCGCTTCATGGTGCCGTGGGCCTTCAGAGCCTGATTGATGTGGTGGGAGATGAGGGTGTTTTCTCCATCCGCCAGGTTCTCCACCCCGAAGAAGGCCTCTGCCTTCTGTACGCCCGAAGGGGTCAGGGTTGCGGTCTTGGCCTTTTCGTCCACAATGTAGTCGCCATCATAGCTGTCCTGTTCCTGCTTATCGTCCAGCTCCTTGATGACAAACTTGCGCAGCTTGCGGACAAAGGTATCGGCGCGGTCATAGAGGTCGGTGGACTTGTCCCCCTCACCCGAAATGATCAGAGGTGTACGGGCCTCGTCAATGAGGATGGAGTCCACCTCGTCCACGATGGCAAAGCGGTGGCCCCGCTGTACCATGCGATCGCGGTAAATGACCATGTTATCGCGAAGGTAGTCGAAGCCGAACTCGTTGTTGGTGCCGTAGGTGATATCGGCAGCGTAGGCGGCCTGCTTTTCAGGGGGCATCTGCCCGTGGACCACAAGGCCGGTGGTCAGTCCCATAAAGCCGTACACGCGCCCCATCTCCTCGCTGTCGCGGCGGGCGAGATAGTCGTTGACGGTAACAATGTGCACGCCCTTCCCTTCCAAGGCGTTGAGGTAGGCGGGCATGGTGGCCACCAGAGTCTTACCTTCACCCGTCTTCATCTCGGCGATCCGCCCCTGGTGGAGCAGAATACCGCCGATCAGCTGCACGCGGAAGGGGCGCTTGCCCAGCACGCGCCAGTCTGCCTCCCGCACGGCGGCAAAGGCATCGGGCAGAATATCATCCAGGGTCTCCCCCGCGGCAAGACGCGCCTTGAGGGCATCGGTGGTAGCGGCCAGCTCGGCATCCGACAACGCTGCGTAGCGGTCTGCCAACGCCTCGATGGCATCCACCGTTTTGTTCAGCTTTTTCAGCTGGCGCTCGCTGTAGGTACCGATTAATTTATCCAGTAAACTCATGGGACAAACTCCTCCGAATTTCAAATACTTAATTCTATTTATTATACCGCAAAACTGCGGATATTCCAAGTGGGATTTGTAAATTTTCTCACGAATACTTGCTTTTTTTGCGAAATTGTTTTATACTGTAACCAATGTACGCCCAAAGAAAGGACATTTTTCCATGAAGGCCATCAACATCGTTCTGCACGAGCCCCAGATCCCGCAGAACACGGGGAACATCGCCCGCACCTGTGCTGCCACGGGGGCCGCTCTTCACATCATCGAGCCCATGGGATTCCGCATCGACGATGCCAAGCTCAAGCGGGCTGGCCTTGATTACTGGCACGCCCTGGACATCACTTATTATCGGGATCTCGAAGACTTTTACGCGAGGAATCCCGATGCCCGCACCAACTGCTGGTATTTTTCCACCAAGGCACGGCATCGTTACACCGATATTGCCTACCCCGCCGTCAGCTACATTATGTTCGGCAAGGAAACGGCAGGGCTCCCCGAGGAGCTTCTCCTGGCCAATCCCGAAAACTGCGTCCGCATCCCCATGCGAAACGGCCTGCGCTCGCTGAATCTCTCCAACAGCGCCGCCATTGCGGTGTATGAGATCCTGCGCCAGCAGGACTTTACCGGCCTTTGCGACAAGGGCGAGCTTCACCGTCTGTCCTGGGAGGATTAATCCCGAGGAATGGGGCAGCGGTAGACCTCACGGTAGAGTGTATCCCGCACCTGTTCTGCCTCTGCATCGGACCACATCTTCCCGCTGCGCATCAACATCAGGGGAAGCAACCCGTCTCCTTCATTGAGGGGAGGCTGGGCATAGGGGAAATCCGAGAGATACAGCCCGCATCGGGTGTAGAAACCGATGCGCCGACGGGCGATCTCGGTTTCGGGGGGCTCCACCTCCAGCACCAGGGGACGGGGATCCACGGCAATATACCGCCCCAGCATCTCCCCACCGATTCCCTGCCCCCGCAGGGCGGGATCCACGGCGAAATGCTCAAGATAACGGAACTCCGGAAAGCTCCATACCGCCATCAGAGCGCAAAGAGTTCCGTCCTGCGTTCCGATCAGCACCCCATAGGCAGAACGGTCAAACAGGGCCTTCTGTGCCGCGTAGGAACGATGTTCGTTGGCGGGGAGCGAAGTGGACAATAAATCAAAAAACGCATCAAACTGTTCATCGGGCATGGGCGTTTGTGCGGTATACATTTGAAGCTGCAGCATAAATCCTCCGATTGTGTGGAATATCTGCTTATATTATATCTCGTTTGGCAGTGAATTGCAAGGGCAATCCCCATTCTCTGCCCCATTCCCCGGCATTTTGCGGGAAAGGAGGATCTACCATGGAAAAACAAAAGCTTCTCGCCGCCATGAGCGGCGGGGTGGACAGTGCCGTAACCGCGCTCCTGCTCGGTCGCGACGGTCATGCGGTGGAGGGCGGTACTCTGGTTCTGCGCGAAGGCGGCGAAATCGAGGCTGAAGAAGCCCGTGTTGTGGCAGACCGCCTGGGCATTCCCCACCATACCTTTGATCTGCGGGAGGATTTTTACCGTTTGGTCATCCGTCCCTTTATCGAAGCTTACGAGGCCGGAAAAACGCCCAATCCCTGTGTCCTCTGCAACCGCACCGTCAAATTCGGCCTTCTCCTTGACCGTGCCGCGGCGCTCGGGCTGGATAGTGTGGCAACCGGCCACTACGCTCGGTTGGAGCGCTCCCCCGGTGGGCGATATCTGCTTCGCCGTGCCGCCGATCTGAGCAAGGATCAAAGCTATATGCTCTATTCCCTCTCCCAGGCGCAGCTCTCCCGCAGCCGTTTCCCCCTGGGCGAGTTTTCTAAGACGGAGGTGCGGGAACTGGCAGCCGAAGCCGGCTTTACCAACGCCCGCAAGCGGGACAGCCAGGATATCTGCTTCATTCCCGACGGGGACTACGGCGGATTCCTTGAGCGCGCCCACGGCGGCGCATATCCCGCGGGGGATTTCCGTACCATCGACGGGCAGGTACTGGGCCGCCATCGGGGACTGATTCACTACACCGTGGGTCAGCGGAAGGGGCTCGGCCTTGCTCTCCCTGCCCCCCTTTATGTCTGCGAAAAAAATGTCGCCGAAAACAGTGTGATTCTGTCCGACAACGCCTCGCTCTTCACCCAAACCCTTACTGCAGACGGGATCAACTTCATCCCCTTTGATCGCATCGAACAGCCCCTGCGGGTCACCGCCAAGGTGCGTTACGCCCAGGCGGCGCAGCCTGCCACGGTGGAGCAGATCGGGGAGGATCGCATCCGTGTCACCTTCGACGAGGCACAGCGCGCCATTGCTCCGGGACAGTCGGTGGTCCTCTACGACGGAGACTATGTTGTAGGCGGGGGCATTATTTTATAAGTTCAAAAAGACAGAAGGGATAAGCAGAAAATGGAAAAGAAAAACAATGTCATGATCATCGGCGACAGTTATTCCACATATGGCGGATACATCCCTGAAGGCTATTACGCCTACTATAGTGATGCAAGAGAAGAGGCCCCCATTGTGAAAGGCGTAGAAAAAACATGGTGGCATCAATTGATGGCCGAAAACAACCTCAGCCTCATTCTCAACGACAGTTATTCGGGCTCCACCATCTGCAACACGGTGAGAGAGAATTTTTCGGTTGAAACCTCCTTCATCCGCAGAATTGACCGCTATATTGCCGAAAACTTCTTCACCGAGAACAAGATTGACACTCTGTTCATCTTCGGAGGCACCAATGACTCCTGGATCAATGCACCGGTGGGAGAGACCAAGTACGCCGATTGGACTGAGGACGATCTCAAATGTGTGCTGCCTGCCTTCTGCTACCTTGTAAGCCGCGCCAAGGCATCAGCCGGAAAGGTGATCTGCATGGTAAACACCGACCTAAAACCGGAAATCACAAGCGGATTCATTGAAGCCTGCGAAAAAATTGATGTCGAGTGCTTGGTGCTGAAAGAGATTGAAAAAGAAAAAGGACATCCGACCGTATTGGGCATGAAGCAAATCTGCGAGCAAGTTTCAGACTGCCTGCAGGGGAACTGACCCAAAGTCCCAGCGGGAGTTGTTCTCCCCATGCTCCGTACACAATATTTCATTTCCATACACAGGGAAGGTCTGCCCCACGAAAAACAGGAACCGCAGAAAATCAATCTGCGGTTCCTGCTTTTTCTCAATGCTCCCCGCCCTGTCCGTAGTAGGCGCCGGGGCCGTGCTTGCGGTCAAAATGCTTGCGGAGCAGATCGCTCTGCATCTGCACGCCGCCCTGAATACCGTCCACCAGCTGAAGCAGCTCGGTGTACTGGGCCATCCGTGCTACCTCCTCCAGAATAACCGAGGATTCCACCGACTTCTTTGCATTCTTCCCCCAGGTGAAGGGAGCATGGGAATGCACCAGCACCGCCGGCATCCGATCGGGATCAATGTCGGCAAAGGTCTCGGCAATCACCAGGCCGGTGTTCTTTTCGTACTCGCTCTCGATCTCCTCGCGGGTCATCTTTCGGGTGCAGGGGATGATGCCGTCATAATAGTCGGCGTGGGTAGTGCCGTAGGGCTTGATTTCACGTCCTGCCTGGGCATAAGCGGTGGCAAAGGTGGAATGGGTATGGGTGATACCGCCGATGTTCGGGAAGGCTTTGTACAGCTCCAGGTGGGTAGGGGTGTCGGAAGAAGGATTGTACTTTCCCTCCACCACATTGCCGTCCAGATCCAGGACAGGAAGATCCAGGGGGGAAAGCGAATCATACTCCACCCCGGAGGGCTTGATCACCACAAGGCCGCTTTCGCGATCGATTCCGCTGACATTGCCCCAGGTGAAGAGGACAAGATTGTACTTGACCAACATCAGATTGGCCTCAAAAACTTCTTTTTTCAGTTGCTCCAGCATGACAGTATCTCCTTATTTCGTTTCTGCAAAATGGCTTCGGTAGATGGTGTAAATCTCTTCGCGGGAGAGCACATAGGGGGAATTGGTGTAGTTCTTGGCTCCCGCGATCAGTTCTACCCGCTCGGCAATCTCCTCTTCCGTGAAGCGGAAGGACACCGCTGACAGGCGGGGAAGCTCACGGGCAAGGGTATCAGGATCGGTTCCCGCCGCGGCAGCAAAAGCTACCAGCCGCGCCGCTCCCACTTCGGTGCGGGAATTATAGGTGATGTAATCTCCGTCAAACACGGCGCAGGCGCGGCCGTGAGGAATGCCGTCCAGCAGCGTCAGGCTGTAGCCCAGGGGATGGGGGAAGCCCGTTCCCGTGATGCTGATGGCTATGCCGGCTGCGGTGGCGGCGTACAGAAGTGCTTCCCGCTGTTCGGCGGTATAAGCGTCCGGCTCAGCAGCAAGGATGGGCCAGATCTGCCCGGCCGCCCACAGGGCAAGCTGCTCCGAGAGGACGGTGGACTTGGGGGACAGATAGGACTCAATGGCATGGGCAAAAGCATCCAGTGCGCAGCTCACCATCATGGGCGCAGGCATACTGGTCAGATAGCGGGGATCCAGGAAGCTGATGCAGGGCCAGGAATCGGGGGCGGTAAAGGTTTTCTTCTGCCGTCCGTCGGCCAGGGTCAGCACGCTGTAGGCGTTGGCCTCGGAGCCGGTTCCTGCGGTGGTGGGAATAGCCAGCAGGGGCAGCGAGGGATTGACCCGCTTTTCGGGATCATAGATATCAGTAGGCGCAATTCCGGGATTAGCCGCATAGGCCGCGATGGCCTTGGCCGCATCCAACGGGGACCCGCCGCCGATGCCGATGACAAAATCCGCTCCCTCAGCGTGGGCAGCCTGTCCGCCGGCATGGCAGGTCAGGATGGGGGGATTTTCGGTAATCTCCGAAAAGAGGGTGTATGCAATCCCCTGCTCCTCAAGGAGCGGAAGAAGGTCATCCAACACACCTGCGCGGCGTGCGCTGGTGCGCCCGGTAACCACAAAGGCGTGTTTGCCCCGAGCCAGGAGGGCCCGGTTTTTCGCCAAACAACCCTCACCGGAAATCAAGCGTGTGGGAAAGGAAAAATCAAATTTCATGGTTTCATCTCCTCAACAAAACAGCCGCCGTGACGGCCATATACCGATAGTTTACCATATTCCCCGCCAAAAATCAATTCCTCCGGCAAAATTCCCTGAAAAATTGCGGATTTCGTCCACGGACTCCCTTTTGTCGAGTTTGGTTTTTTTCAGAAAATTGTTTTCTTGAATATTTCCGTTGCCTATGCTATAAAAACTGTATGTTCCGACATGGATTTCAATCCCTTGTACACGGTCTCAAAGGAGGTTTTTCATTGCAGCAGCCCGATTATCTCATTGACTACATCGAAAAAGCTAAGCTTGGGGACGAAGATGCATTTGCGAAAATTTTCAAGGAAACCCATTCCATGGTATACAATATCGCCTGTGCCTCTATCAAAAACACCGAAGAGGCCAAGGATGTTGTGTCCGAGGTGTACATCCGCGTTTTCCGCCATTTGCCCACCCTTCGCGACAGCCATTCCTTCATCCGCTGGCTTACGGTTATCACCCACAATGTCTGTACCGATCATCTTACGGATTCGGAGGGCACGCTCAGCACGCCGCTTTTTCCTGAGCCCCCGGGGAGGATGACATTGAACTGTGGCACCAAAAAGAAGCCCTGCAGTCGGTGGTTCAGCGAATCATACATCTCCTGCCTGAACCGCAGCAGCGTGCGGTGAATTATGTATATTTCCATCAGCTGTCGGTAGGACAGGCCGCCGCTCTGGAAAACTGCTCGGTCAACACCATCAAAAGCCGTCTGTTCTATGCACGGCCCCCCCTGCGCCGCGCCATCGAGGAGGAGGAGCGCCGCACCGGAGACAAGCTGTACCTGCCGCCCGTTGTCCTGGGGATTGCCGCACTGATGGCTCTGCCGGGGATTCCGCTCACACTGTCCGCTGCCGAATCGGCAAAAATCTTCACCACCGTTCTCGGCGCGCTCAGCATAGGCCAAACCATCAACCCCGAATCTGTCTCCTTCATCGCCGTCCCCGAAGAAGATGAGGAAACGCCGAAGCGCAATAAATTGCGCTCGGTTCTGCAGCGCAAGTATCTGCTGAAATTTTCCCCCGCCGCCATTATCCCCTTTGTTTTGATTATTCTTGTGCTGATGACCGCAATGCTGGGAATCGGTTATCTTCAGCACAAAGATCCTCCTCCGGCAGATACAAACGATCCCGTCGCAGACGCGCAAACCACTGAGACAACCACTGAGGCGTCCCCTGTGCCGGCCGAAGTTTCTCCCTTCACTTATTCGGTGGGGGCGGATGGCATCATGCTGGAAAAAATCATCACCGATAAACCCTCGCTGGAGGAGCACGCGCTGGCGGGGATACCCGAGCTGCTCTCGGTTCGCTTGTCTGATCATATCCAAACGCTGCCCGCCGCTGTTTTGGCCGACAATCCCAAGATCACCGAATATTTTCTTCCCATTCTGTTAAAAGAGTTTGATGCTACCGCTTTCTCGGGCTGCCCCGCCCTTGAGCGATTGATCTTCTGCGGACCTTATCCCGCCATGGTGGGGGAAGCTAAATTGGTACTTACCCGGGAAGACACCGTGCTGTTCTACCCCGCATCCCAGGAAAGCCGGAGAGATGCAGAGAAGTTTGGTGTCATCAATACCGGCACATACACCTGGGCAAATCAGAACACCGCGCCCTGATTTCTGCAAATAAAGTACATCGGTGCATCTGCCCCCTGGCAGGTGCACCGATCTTTTCTCTCTCAATTTTCAATTTACCCACTCTCAATCAGCGGGAGGTGGACAGATCGCACAAAAATGGTATAATATAATCATCGGCCGGTCAAGTAATCTATTTAGGAGAATAATTCATATGACATTTGGGCAAATCATAAAATCGCTTCGGCGGAATACGAATATGACACAAGAAAAGCTTGCGGAGCTTCTTTCGATTTCCCCGCAGGCGGTGAGCCGTTGGGAAACCGATGCAGCAATGCCCGACATTTCCCTTCTTCCGCCCCTTGCCAACCTGTTCAACGTCACCACCGATTATCTGCTGGGAATGGAAACCTATCAAAAGGACTTGCGCAAAGCAGAATTTGACGAAGCCTTTCATGAATATTGGAAACACGACGACAAAGAGAAAAACTATCAAATTGCCCTGCGTGCAGTAGCCGAATATCCCGGGAACATGGAATATGTGGAATGGTTAGCATCAGCGGAGTATTACGTCGCCATTCCGATGGCGGATGACGACGAATATTCCCGCTTGCTTGACAGCTCCGCAAAGCATTATAAGACCGTTCTCGATCACACGAAGGATTCCAAATTATATGCCAAGGCATTATTCGGCATTGTTCTTGCGCTTAGCTGTAACCAGCGAAAAGAGGAAGCGAAGAAGTATGCTTTGTTGGAGGAGGATGAGGAGAAAAGAGACGAGATGCTTTGCTGGTGCTTGGAGGGCGAGGAAAAGAAACGGCATTGTCAGCACCTGGCAAACAAAAAGCTGAACCGT